>JALYUN010000025.1 GCA_030853725.1 Pseudomonadota bacterium
AGCACGATGATGGCCGACCACAGCAGCGAAATCCGCACGTCGACCTGGGGCAAGCCGAACACCACGATGAAAAGAAGCGCCAGCGCCGGCGTGTTGCGGACGATCTCTACATAGCCCAGCGACAAGAACCGCAGCGGCGGCAGACTGCTGATGCGCATCGACACGCAGGCGATGCCGATCAGCAGCGCGCCGATGTAGGCGCCCACCGTGACCTTCAGGGTCAGCGCGAGCCCCGCCAGAAAAGGCGTCCAGTAAGGCCAGCTCATGGCGCTACATCGACAGTGTCAGGTCATTTGCAACGGCGCCGCGCCGCTCACTCCAGGTTGAGCCGGGGCAATCGGTCCTCGCCCGGCTTCGGCAGATTGATTTCGGCACCCTTGGCCTGGCCGATGGTGTTTTCGAAGACCTCTTTCCAGATGCCGTCCTTGATGAGTTGCTTCAGCCAGTTGTTGACGAATGCAACCGCTTCTGGCGAGCCCTGCGGCAAACCGATTCCATAAGGCTCGTAAGTGATGACGCCACCCACCAATTTCAGTCCGCCCTTTGCGGTCTGACCCAGCAACACCGCTTGGTCCTGCACTTCCGCGTCGACCCGGCCGTCGCGCAGCGTGGCTTCACATTCACTGCTGGACTCCAGCGTGATCAGATCGGCCGTCGGCACATGCTTGGTCATGGTCAGGTAGGCGGTGCCGCCCTTAGTGACGCATACTTTTTTCTTGGCCAGATCGGTCAGCTTGGCGATGTCGTTGGTGGCGTCGCGCACGGCAATGGACTGGCCGCTGATGAAGTACGGCCCTGCGAAGTCGACCTTCTTCTCTCGCTCCGGCGTGATGGAGTAGGTGTAGAGAACCGCCTGCACCGATTTGTTGTTGAGCAGCGCCTCACGCGTAGCAGACGTGACGATCTTTTCCTCGACCTCTGGTTTCCCGGTCAGGTACTTGGCCAGCAACATCGCCATCGTCGCGTCGAAGCCTTCGAGTTCGCCCGTCAACGGGTTTTGAAGCGAGAACAGTTTCTGCGTCTTGCTGCCGCCGTAAACGAGCTTTCCCGCTTCGTGGGCATCCCACAGCGACGTGCCTTTGGGAATCGATGCGGCGTCGGCCACCGGCGCGCGCTCGATCAATCGTTGGCGCCAGCCACTGTCAACCGAGGCTTTTGAACCCTGCGCAGAAGCCACTGCGGCAGCAGGCACGGCCATCGGTGCGGTGGTGCTGACCGCGGAGCTTGAAGGCGACACTTCTTTGGCCTTGTCGCAACCAGCGACAAGAACTGCAGCGACTGCGACCAACGACATCGCGAACGGCCGGAAGTTCGGGTGGTGACGCATAGGTGTGCTTACTCCGATGGACGTGGGTGAATGAACGACGACAACCCCTGAAGGTGGGGGGCCATGCGCTGCTGTGCTCGCAGAGCGCAGTGGTCAGACGGTATAGCTGCGCCGCTTGGCGGTCGCTCATCGCAGGTTCCTGGTGGACCTGGAAGTGGTAGGCCGGGCGGGGCTCGAACCCGCGACCAAGCGATTATGAGTCGCGTGCTCTAACCAACTGAGCTACCGGCCCACGGTTGCAAGCCCGCATTGTGCCCGCCGCCGCGCGGCGGTTTGGCTTCAGGAAGATGCCCCCGCCGACAGGCCGAACAGCTGCGTCATCGCATCCCGAATTTCGCCCTGCGCCAACGCGCTGGCGTTGTGGTGCGATCCGCCTTCGATCAACAGAAACCGCTTCGGCGCCTTGACGCGCTCGTACAGCGCTTCGCCCAGCGCAGCCGGCACCAGCGAATCGCTGGCGCCGTGCAGCATCAGGACCGGCATCTTCAGATCGGCGATGCGACTGGCCGCGTCGAAGCGCTGCGTCACCAGCGGCCCGAGCGGCAGCCAGCCGTAGCGAAAGGTCGCCATCAGATCGGGGATCGACCCGAACGCGCCTTCCAGCACCAGCCCCGCGGGTTGCTTTGCGGCCGGCTCTTCGGCCGCCAGCCGGACCGCGATCGCGCTGCCGAGCGAATGGCCGTACACATAGCGGCGCACGCCCGGGTGGTGCGCGCCCAGCCAGTCCCAGGCCTGGCGCGCGTCTTCTGCCGCGCGCGCTTCGGTCGGCTCTTCGTGGCTGCTCTCGCCAAAGCCGCGGTAGTCGATACCCAGCACCGCGAAGCCCAGGTCGTGCATGCGGCGCATGCGGCTGGCACTGCTGCGCACGTCCCAGCGCGCGCCGTGCAGGTACAGCATCAACGGTGCGTCGGCCACGTGTTGCGGCATCCACAGCGCATGCAGCCGGATCGCACTACCGGTCTGCTCCGACTTGAAGCCGATCCAGGCGTCGTTCACACCGGCCGCACCGCGGCCATCGTTCCAGCTGTAGGCGCTGGGCTGGAACACCCAGCGACTCTGTTGCTCGTCGAAAGCGCTGCAGCCGGCCGACAGCATCACCGCCAACACACTGGCGGCAGTGATCCACTTTATTGGTCGCGAGAGTTTCCAAGTCATCAGCGGCAATGGACCCGCCCCACTCGCGTTGGTTCCGCGCAAGCTCGTGTCCGAAACAGCTACGGCTTGCTCGACAAGGCGCTGCCCACCATGCGCGACGTGATGTCGACGATCTGGATCATGCGGTCGTAGGCCATCCGGGTCGGACCGATCACGCCCAGCGTGCCGACCACCCGGCCGTCGACTTCATAGGGCGCGGTCACGACCGACAGTTCCTCGAACGGCACCACCTGGCTTTCGCTGCCGATGTAGATGCGCACACCTTCGGCGCGGCTGCTCACTTCCAGCAGCCGCATCAGTTCGGTCTTGCGCTCGAACACGTCGAACAGGCGGCGCAGGCTGGACATGTCGTTGCCGAAGTCCTGCACCGTCAGCAGGTTGCGCTCGCCGGACACGACGACCTTGTCGCTTTCTTCCGCTAGCGCGTCGCTGCCAGCCTGCACCGCTGCCTGCATCAGCGCCGCGATCTCTTCGCGCAGCGCGTCGATCTCGCCTTTCAGCCGCTCGCGCACGGCATCGATCGTCAGGCCGGCGTAGTGCGCATTGAGAAAATTGCTGGCCTCGACCAGTTCCGACTGTTGCAGGTCGCGCGTGGTGACGATGACCCGGTTCTGCACGTCGCCTTCGGGCGAAACCAGAATCACCAGCACCCGGCGTTCGCCCAGCCGCAGGAACTCGATGTGGTGAAACACGCCGGCCTTGCGCGGCGCGGTCACCACACCGACGAAGTTCGACAAGCTCGACAGCAGCGACGCGGCCTGTGCGATCACGCGCTGCGGCTGGTCGGGCGCAAACGGTTCGCGGCCGGCTGCCATGTCGGCCGCGGCCCGGGCGGTGTCGGTCAGCCGCGTGCTGAGCATGGCGTCGACGAACAAGCGGTAGCCGCGCGCAGTGGGAATCCGCCCCGCACTGGTGTGCGGGCTGGCGATCAGGCCCAGCTCTTCCAGGTCGGCCATCACATTGCGAATGGTGGCCGGCGACAGGTCGAGCCCCGAGGTGCGCGACAGCGTGCGCGAGCCCACCGGCGTGCCGTCCGCGATGTAGCGTTCGACCAGCGTCTTCAACAGCGTGCGGGCACGGTCATCGAGCATGGTTGCGATTGTAGGGAGCGCATGCGTGCGCCCTGGCAAGCACTGCTGCGGCGCAGGGACCCTATGGTGTAATCGTTCGCATGCCGACCCGGTTTCGTCACGCTGCCATCGTGGGCAAGTACCAGGCTCGCGGCATCCGCGAAGTGCTTGAGGAAGTTGCCGAGTTCCTCATTCGCCAGGGACTCGAAGTTTCTTTCGAACGAGAAACCGCACTGAACACCGGCGTCACCGATTTCGACGCCGTCGATACGGCGCAACTGGGTCAGCGCTGCGATCTGGCGGTGGTGGTGGGCGGCGATGGCACGATGCTCGGTATCGCGCGTGAACTGGCGCGCTACGACGTGCCGCTGGTGGGCATCAACCAGGGCCGGCTCGGCTTCATCACCGACATTCCTTTCGACCAGTTCAGGGAAGCGCTGGGCCCGATCGTTGCGGGCGACTACGAGGAAGAACAGCGCGCCATGCTCGAAGGCGATGTCTGGCGCGACGACGAACGCATCTTCGAAGGCCTGTCGATGAACGACGTGGTGGTCAGCCGCGGCGCTGCAGCGAGCATGGTCGAGCTCAGTGTCGAAGTCGGCGAACACTTCGTTGCCAACCTGCGCGCTGACGGTTTGATCGTGGCCTCGCCCACCGGATCCACGGCCTATGCGCTGTCGGCCGGCGGGCCCATCCTGCACCCCGACATCGACGGCTGGGTGATGGTGCCGGTGGCTTCGCACACGCTGACGAACCGCCCGATCGTGCTGCCGGCCAGTGCCGAAGTTCGCATCGGTATCGTCAGCGGCAAGGACGTGTCAGCCAACTTCGACATGCAGACGCTGGCCAGCCTGATGCATGGCGACCAAGTGCGCGTACGGCGTTCACCGTTCAAGGTGCGCTTTCTGCACCCGCGCGGATTCAGCTACTACGCCACGTTGCGCCGCAAGCTGCGCTGGTACCAAGGCACTGTTTGATGGTGCCCGCCAACCCGCACTGGACAACATGCTGCGCCGCCTGATCCTGCGCGACGTGGTGATCGTGGCCGCGCTCGAGATCGAGCTCGGGAACGGCTTCAGCGTGCTGACCGGCGAAACCGGCGCGGGCAAATCGATCCTGATCGACGCGCTGCAACTCGCGCTCGGTAACCGCGCCGATTCGAGCCTGGTGCGCGAAGGCGAGACCCGCGCCGAGGTCAGTGCCGAATTCGACAGCCCGCCCTCTTTGCAGCCCTGGCTCGCCGAGGGGGGCTTCGAAGCCGACGACGCATTGCTGCTGTTGCGCCGCACAGTGGACCAGCATGGCAAGAGCCGGGCCTGGATCAACGGCAGCCCGGCCACCGTGACACAACTGCGCGAGGTGGCCGAACACCTCGTGGACATCCACGGCCAACATGCCTGGCAGGGTCTGACGCGGCCGGCTGCGGTGCGTGAACTGCTGGACGCCCAAGGCGGCGCCGAAGGCCCGCAACTCAGCGCACAGCTTGGCGCCGCGTGGAAGCAGTGGCGCGACGCATTGGCGACCCTGCAAGCTGCGCGGGCGCAGCGCGACACGCTGGAGCGCGAACGCGAACGGCTGGCCTGGCAGATCGCCGAGCTCGACAAGCTGGCGCCAGCCGCCGGTGAGTGGGACACGCTGAACGCCGAGCATGAACGGCTGGGCCACGGCCAGGCTCTGCTAGACGGTGCCCGCAACGCGCTGGCGGCGCTGCAAGACGATGAATCGAACGCGGCAGCGCTGACGACGCAGGCCATTGCCGCGCTCGACGACGTGCAGCGTTACGACAGCGCACTCGGCGACGTGGCCGAAGCGCTGCGCGGCGCGCAAGCGCAGATCGAGGACGCCGCGCACACCTTGCACGGCTACCTCAGCCGCAGCGAACCCGACCCGGGGCGCCTGGCAGAGCTGGACGAGCGCATCGGCGTGTGGGTTTCGCTCGCCAGGCGCCACCGCCGCACCCCCGCAGAACTTCCGAGCGTGTTGCAGACTTGGAAGGAAGACCTGGCCAAGGTGGACGCCGCGGCCGATCTGGAGGCGCTGGAACGCATTGCTGCCAACGCGGAAGCCGCGTGGCGCCGTCATGCCGAAGCGTTGTCGCGGCTGCGCCGCAAAACAGCGCCGCAGCTCGGGCAGGCGGTCACGCAAGCGATGCAGCAACTCGGCATGGCCGGCGGCCGCTTCGAAGTGGCGCTGTTGCCGCACGACGAGCCACAGTCGAGCGGACTCGAAGCGGTCGAACTGCGCGTGGCCGGTCATGCCGGCAGCACGCCGCGGGCACTGGCGAAGGTGGCCTCGGGCGGTGAACTGTCACGCCTGGCATTGGCGATCGCGGTCACCACCGCGCAGCACGGCGGCTCGGTGCCGACCTTGATCTTCGACGAGATCGACGCCGGTGTCGGCGGCACCGTGGCCGACAGCGTAGGCCGCCTGATGAAGCAGCTCGGCCGCAACAAGCAAGTGCTGGCGGTGACGCACCTGGCGCAAGTGGCCGCTTGCGCCGACGGCCACTTCGTCGTCAGCAAAGCGCTGCAGGGCAAAGCGACGTTGTCGGATGTGCAGCCGGTAGAAGGCGAAGCGCGGGTCGCCGAAGTGGCACGCATGCTCGGCGGCGAGCGCCTGTCCGGAACGGCGCACGCGCAGGCGCTGTTGGGCTTGAAATGAACCAACCCCGAAGCGCCTGCGGCGGGCATTCGCTGCTTGACTCTGATGCGATGGGAGTCGCGCGTCCCGCGGCGCCCGACGCTTCGGAGCCACTGAAATGACGACCGACTGGGCAGCGCTCGACTCGCCGCACCCCGACGAATTCATCCTCGTCAGCGGCATCTCGGGGTCGGGCAAGTCGGTGGCGCTGCACGCGCTGGAAGACGCCGGCTACTTTTGCGTCGACAACCTGCCACCTGAACTGCTGCGCGACTTCGTCAAGCTGGAGGTCGAACGGCGCGCGCACCGCGTGGCTGCGGCGGTCGATGTGCGCACCGCGTCGTCGCTGCCGCTGCTGCGCCCGCTGATTCAGCAATTGCGGCAAGAAGGGCTGCGGGTGCGGCCGATCTTTCTGGACGCCAGCACCGATGCACTGGTGCGCCGGTTCTCGGAGTCGCGGCGGCCCCATCCCTTGTCGTCTGCGCTGTCATCGGCGCAATCCTCGGCGCAATCGACGGCGGTGCAGGGCGGGGAAGCCGCTGTCGCGCTGGTCGAAGCCATCGACCTGGAGCGCAGCTTGCTGGCCGACCTGCGCGAAGCTTCTACCGTGATCGACACCAGCCAGTTGCGCCCCGCGCTGCTGCGCAGTTGGGTACGCTCGCTGGTGAGCGCACGCGAATCGATTCTGACGCTGGTCTTCGAGTCCTTCGCTTTCAAGTACGGCGTGCCGCTGGACGCGGACTTCGTGTTCGACCTGCGCGTGCTGCCGAACCCACATTACGTGACCGAGTTGCGCGCGCTCACGGGGCGCGATCCCGCGGTCGCCGCGTTCCTGTCGGCGCGGCCCGAGGCGATGGAGATGATCGGCCAGATTCAGACCTTCCTGCAGCGCTGGTTACCGGCATTCGAGGACGATCAGCGCAGCTATCTCACGGTAGCCATGGGTTGCACCGGCGGGCAGCACCGCTCGGTGTTCGCAGTCGAATGGCTGGCGCGGCATTTCGCCGGCCGACTGGCCACTCTCGTGCGGCACCGTGAACTAGACGGCCGCGAATGAGCATCCGATGACCCCATCCAGCGAAGAACCGTTAAAACAATCTTTAAAAGAACCGCCGCAGGAACTGCCGCTGTTTCCGCTTGGCCTGGTGCTGTATCCGGGTGCACAACTGGCGTTGAAAGTTTTCGAAGCGCGCTATCTCGACTTGATGGGGGAATGCATGCGCAACGCCACGCCCTTTGGCGTGGTCTGCCTGAGCGAAGGCGCCGAGGTCGGCCAAAATGGCTCGCCGCTAAAGATCGAAGCGGTGGGTGTGCTGGCGGCGCTGAACGAGGTCGACGCCGAACAGCCCGGCATCCTGCGGGTGCAGTGCAGCGGTGGACAGCGCTTTCGCATCGCGGGTGAACCCCAGCAGCGCAGCAACGGTTTGTGGGTAGCCGGTGTGACGCTGGTGGCGCCTGACCCGTCGCGTCCGCCCGGCACGGCGATGGAGCAGACGGTGACCGCACTGGCGGAAGCGATCCAAACGCTGCAAGAGCAGGACCGCATGCCTTTCGCGCAGCCCTACCGGCTCGATGACGCCGGCTGGGTCGCCAACCGATGGTGCGAACTGCTGCCGATCTCGCTGGCTGCCAAGCAGAAGCTGATGGAGCTTGAAGATCCCGTGATCCGCTTGTCGCTGGTCGACGGGTTCCTGCGCGACAAGAAAGTGATCATCGGGTGAATGGGTCCCCCCAAGCGCCTTCGGCGGTCCCCCCAGGGGGGCGCCCCCCTGCGGCCCGGCGAAGCCGGTTCCGCGGCGGGCACTTGGGTGGCGCCTTGCTTCGCGGCAGCGCCTGGGGGGTTTGCCTAGATCAAGGTGGGTTGTCGACAGCTCATCAGGAGTTTGCGCAGCGGTGACGGCAGGCCGAGCTTCAGCGCTGCTTCGGGTTCAGTCCAACGGCTGGCTTCCAGGGCTTGAACAGTAGCCGGCAGTGGTGCTTGCGGCGGCAGTGTCCAGACCAACACGTGCAACTGCCAGTCGAAGTGCGTCAGCGCATGGTGCAGCGGTGCCAGCCACTCCCCTTCACCCGGCCAGCCTTGCACCACCGTCTGCAACGATTGCGGTGACGCGAATTCAGGCAGGCTCCACAGGCCTGCCCAGACGCCAGGAACGGGGCGCTGCACCAACAACAGGTGCCCGCTACGCTGCAGCCACAGCAAGGCGTTCTCTCGCTGGCCGCGTCGCGTTCGTCGCGTCTTGACTGGAAAGCGCTCCGGCGCGCCACTGGTGCGGGCCACGCAGTCTGCCGCCAACGGGCAGCGCTCGCACAACGGCTTGCGCAGCAGGCAGACCGTGGCGCCCAGATCCATCAGGCCCTGGGTGTAGATGTCGACGTCGCCCTGCGGCAGCAGCGCTTCTGCAGCCTGCCACAGGCGCTGCACTTCGGCCGCCACCGACAGGTCGCCTTCGAAGGCGAGAAAGCGCGTCAGCACCCGTTTGACATTGCCGTCCAGGATCGCCGCACGTTCGCCGAAGCAGAAGGCAGCGATCGCAGCCGCTGTCGATCGACCGATGCCGGGCAGGCCCGCCAGCGCCGTGCTGCTGGCCGGGAATGCGCCGCCGTGCAGCTCGACCACCTGCTGCGCACAGCGGTGCAGGTTGCGCGCCCGGCTGTAGTAGCCGAGCCCGCTCCACAGCGCCAGCACGTCGTCCAGGGCGGCTACAGCCAGGTCCTGCACCGTGGGAAAGCGTTCGACGAAGCGTGCGTAGTACGGCAACACGGTCCTGACCTGCGTCTGCTGCAGCATCACTTCCGACAACCACACGCGGTACGGGTCGCGGCTGCCCTGCCACGGCAGACCGTGGCGGCCGTGGGTGCGCTGCCAGCGCACGACACGGCCGGCCACGCTGGCCCGCGTCAAGCCGGGGCTCGCAGCCGCAGTTGTTGCAGATCAGCCGGCGCGGTGGGCGCGTAGCCGTGTTCGTCAGCGCCGCTGTCGGGTTGGACATGCGTCAGGCCGCGCGCGCTGCTGATGGCCTGTGCCACCAACCGATCGAGCCGGTTCTGCATCTGGTCGATTTGCGCGTCGTGCGTCTGAACCTCGGCGATACGCTGCTCCAGTTCACCCGAAGCCGACTGCACTCGCTGCAGCGATTCGCGCCGGCGCACGAAGCCGCGGCGGCGCTCGCGCAACTGGACCTCGATCTGGGTCAATGCGGCCTTACTCCAAAGCTCGACCTCGCCGGCCGCACTCTCGAAACACACCCGCAACTTGGAAAGCAACATGCGCCGAAACTGCTCGGCAAACCCCGGTGCGGCCATCCGCCAAGCCTGGCCGATGCCCAGATAACGGCTGTAGTTGCGGCCGATCAGGTGCAATTCCATGTCGAACGCCGCCAAACTCGGCAACGGTGGCAGCACCAGCGAAAAGCCGTAGTCGCTGTTGAGTTCGCGAAAGCTGCCTTCGAACATCTGCCGCAACTCGTCGGCTTGCGCCAGCGCGGTGGCCACCGTTTGACGCAGCCGCACCATCAAGGCGTCGAAGGCCGTGCGCCCGCCGACGCTGAAGGACCGCAGGATGCCGGGGGACTGCAACGTGACCAACTCCTTGCGCAGGGCGTCACTGGACAGTCCTTGCAGCACACCGCGCAAGACACGTTGTTGAACCGAGCGCAGCGCGGCAATGCGAACCGTGCAGCGCTCGAATTCGGTGATCTCGGCATCGATGCGCTCCAGCATCGTGCGCAGCTTGCCCACACTCTTGCCGCGCAAACTGCGCAGTTCCAGCAGTTGTTCGGTCTGCAGCCGGCGCCGGTCGGCCAGACGGCGCGACCCGGAAGCCCGCAGGTGTTCAATAGTGCCCACGGCCGATGCCACCAGCAGTTCACGGCGGCGCGGCAGCAACTCCAGTGCCAGAGCCTGCTCCAGCGGCGGCAGCCGGCTGTGCAGAAGCCCTGCGTTCGATTGACCCACACGCGCCGACAAGGCCTCTCTTGCCGACAGCGCAAACACCCGCTCGCGCGGCACCTTCAGCACCGAAGCGGCGACCACGCACTGCTGCTCGATCTGCGCCTGCACCGCTTCCACCGTCAACAACGGGTCTGCAAGGGTATCGATCTTGTTGAGCACCACGAAGCGCTCCAGGCTCGCCTGGCCCAAGTGGTCGCGCCAGATCGCAAGGTCCGACTTCGTCACGCCGGTGTCGGCCGCCAGCACGAACACCACCGCATGCGCCGATGGCAGAAGACCGAGCGTGAGTTCGGGCTCGGCGCCGACCGCGTTCAGGCCCGGCGTGTCCATCACCACCAGCCCGCGCTGCAGCAGCGGATGCGGATAGTTGATGACCGCATGGCGCCAGGCCGGCACTTCGACGCTGCCGTCGGCCGCCTGCTGCGGGTTGTCGTCGGGCTGGGCCTCGTTCCACAAACCGAGCTTGGCGGCTGCTTCGACGCTGACACGCTGGGTCTGGGTGACCGCAGCCAGCGCGTCGGCCAGGCTGTCGGCGTTGCCCGGGTCCAGCGCCACCTGACGCCATTCGTTTTCACGCGGCCGCAGTTCCGTCAGCGACAGGCCGCGCAGCCGGGTCTCGATCGGCAACAGCGCCAGCCGCGGCGGCAGGTGGTCGTCATGGCGCAGCTCGACCGGGCACATCGTGGTGCGGCCCGGCGTGGCCGGCAGCACCCGCCGGCCGGCGTCGGCAAAGAAGATGGCGTTGATCAGTTCGGACTTGCCGCGCGAGAATTCGGCCACGAAGGCCAGCACCAGCTTGTCGGCCGCAAGACGTTCGCGCAAGGCGTGCAGCACCGCTGCGTCGGCGTCGTCGAGCAGTTCGTGGTCGAGCAAGGAACGGCCGAGCGCTGCCATTTCCCGGTCCAGCGCCGCACGCCAGGCGGCGAGGGAATCGAGGCTTTCGGCGATCGCGCTGGGCATGAGTGGGGTCGAAGTCCTGCTGGGGCGTTGGCGGTCCGGCCCACACCCGGTGCGCCGTCGTGGCTGGCTCTTCGGCCGATGCTAGCCCAGGCTTGAACGACCGAATGGCACAGCAGTGCGGTCAACCGCGCCGCCACGGCCGGAGTTCACGTTCACCGCCGCTGGCAAACCGGGCAGTAGAAAGTCGAGCGCTGCAATTGCAACACTCGGCGGATCGGCGTGCCGCAGCGCAGGCAGGGCAAACCGGCACGTCCGTAGACCGCCGCCTGCGACTGGTAGGCGCCACTGACGCCGTGGGCGTCGCTGAAGTCGCGCAGGGTGGAGCCGCCCAGCTCCAGTGCCCGGCCCAGCACCATGCGCAGCGCTGCGAGCAAGCGTTCAGCGCGCGGGCGGCTGACGCGGTCGGCGCGCAGGGCCGGGTGGATGCCCGCCAGGAACAGCGCTTCGCAGGCGTAGATATTGCCTGCGCCGACCACCGCCACGCCTGACAGCAACACCGACTTGACGGCGGCACTGCGGGTGTGCAGCGCGGCATGAAAGCGCGCGGGCGTCAGCGCTTCGTCGAAAGGCTCCGGACCCAGACGGGCCAGCAGCGCCAGGGCCGGAGCCGTGTCAAGCGCGGCCGACCACAGCACAGCGCCGAAGCGCCGGGGGTCGTTCAAGCGCAGCGTGCCGCGGTCGGTGATGAGGTCGAAGTGGTCGTGCACGCCGGCCGGCGCGATGGCCGGCGGCGCCAGCAACATCAACGAGCCCGACATGCCCAGGTGCAGCAGCAGCCCGCCGGCGGGCGCCGCGCCGCGTTCCAGCGGCATCCACAGATATTTGCCGCGGCGGGTAATGGCGCCGATGCGGGCGCCGGCGACCATGGCGGGTTCGATGTTCAGCGGCCAGCGCAGCGGCTTGCCCATCCGAAACGATTGAATCGAGGCGCCGAGCAGGGGCGCAGCAATGCCGCGACGTGTGACCTCGACTTCCGGCAGCTCGGGCATGCAGACTCCGTGAGTTCCTTGAATTCCGTACCTCCGCGGCACTGTACCCAACTGGCAGTTCCCGGGGCCACCGCCCTGAACTGCTCGGGAACGATCCTTGTGTGAGAATGATCCGAGACCCATGGAACCCTTGATGCACCTACCTTTCTTGCGGCGTTTTCGTCGGCAACAAAACGGGCATCGCTGCCCTGCCATGTGGCCTTCCAGCCCTGCACCGGCGATCGTTGCCGGCTTGCTGATCGGCTTCACGGTAGCGCTACCGGTTTCGGCCCAGGTGCAAGCGCCGCCTGGCGCGCCGGCCCGGCCCATGCCGGCCGAGATTCCTGCTTCGGCAGCGGCCCCGGCTGCTGCCGCTGCCTCGGCGGCGCCGGTGGAGGCAGCGCCGGTTGCATCGGCGATGGACGGGCGGCTGTTCTATCAATTGCTGGTGGCCGAGATGGCGCTCAACGCCGGTGATACCAGCGGCGCCTTCGAACTGACACTCGACGCCGCCACCCGGCTCGGTGACGAAAGCCTGTTTCGCCGCGCGGTCGACATTGCGCTGCGCGCGCGCGCCGGCGAGCGCGCGCTAGAAGCCGCTCGCGCCTGGCGCAGCGCCAAGCCCGACTCGCTCGACGCGTTGCGCCTGCAGCTTCAGGTCCTGCTGTTGTTGAATCGCCCCGAAGCGATGGCCGAGCCGCTGAACGCACTGCTGGCCGCGACGCCCGAAGCCGAGCGGCCAGCCGTGATCGCCGCGCTGCCGCGCTTCCTGCAGCGCGCCAGCAAGCCCCGGCTCGTAGCCGCGCTGGTCGAAGACGCACTCAAACCTTATCGCGACGTGCCGGCCACACGCATACCGGTGCGGGTCACGGTGGCACGCGCGTGGCTGGAAGCGCACGACGCCGACCGGGCATTGAAGCAAGTGCAGGACGCCGTGGCCGTTGATCCGGCCGCGCTCGCGCCGGTCTACATGGCGCTGGAGTTGATGTCGCAGGCGCCCGAAGCCGAGCCAATGGTCACCGCCTACCTGGCACGCCCCGACGCCGATGCCTCGGTGCGGCTGACCTATGTACGCGTGCTGACCAGCAAGCAGCGCTATGCCGACGCCGTGGCGCAACTGCAGGTCGTCACCGACAAGCAACCCGAACTGGCGCCGGCGTTCTTGTCGCTGGGCGCGTTGCAACTCGAACTGAAACATCCGCAGGAGGGCGAAGCCGCGTTGAAGCGCTATGTCGAATTGGTTCAGGACCAGATCGACAGCAAGACACCGCCTGACAACGGCACCGCATCGGCTGCGGCCAATGAAAGCGACGACGCCGAAGTCGGTGCCACGCCGGGCCAGGGGCTGATTCAGGCGTGGCTGATGCTGGCGCAATCGGCCGAGATGCGCGGCGACTACAAGACAGCCGAAGCATGGCTCGCGAAGATCGACGATCCGAAGCGGGCGCTGGAAGTGCAGACCCGGCGCGCTTCGATCCTGGCGCGTCAGGGCCAGATGGCCAAGGCGCGCGAACTGATCCGCAGCGTGCCGGAGCGGCAGGCCACCGACGGCCGCGCCAAACTGCAGGCCGAAGCTTCTGTTTTGCGTGACGCTCAGAAATGGCGCGAAGCACACGATGTGCTCGCCCAGGCCAACGAACGCTTCACGGGCGACGCCGACCTGCTTTACGAACAGGCCATGATGGCCGAGAAAATCGATCGCACCGACGAGATGGAACGCCTGCTGCGCCGCGTGATCGAGCTCAAGCCCGACAGCCCGAATGCCTACAACGCGCTCGGCTATTCGCTGGCCGATCGGCGCGTGCGGCTGGAAGAAGCGCGCGAATTGATCCAGCGTGCGTTGCTCCTGACACCGAATGACCCTTTCATCACCGACAGCTTGGGCTGGGTCGAATTCCGACTCGACAACCGCCCGGCGTCGCTGGAAATGCTGCGCCGCGCCTATGGCATGCGGCCCGACCCGGAGATCGCGGCGCATCTGGGTGAAGTGCTGTGGGCCGACGGCCAGCGCGACGAAGCGCGCCGCATCTGGCGCGAAGGCAAAGTGCGCGACGCCGCCAACGACGTGCTGCGCGAAACGCTGGCCCGGCTTCGCGTCGACCTGTGATCCGGCGCGGTGCGCTGGCGGGTCTGGGAACGGTTGCCGCGTCGTTCTGGCTGGCCGGCTGCGCGACACCGCAGCAAGCCATCGGCGATGCAAGCTGGACCAGCGGCCGTATGGCAGTGCGGGTAGCTGCCACACCGGCCCACATCGCGCAGAGCTTCATCGCCGGATTCGACCTGCGCGGCAGTGGCGAGCGCGGTGAACTGCGCCTGAGCTCGACCCTCGGCACCCGGCTGGCGACCGCCACCTGGGCACCGGGGTTGGCACTGCTGCAGACCGCAGACGGTGAACAGCGCTTCACCGATCTGGACGAACTCTCACGCCAGGCGCTCGGCGAAGCGCTGCCACTGGCCGCACTGGCCGACTGGTTGGCCGGCAGGCCGTGGCCCGGTGCGTCTTCCCGCGCCGAGGCCGCTGGCTTCGAGCAACTGGGCTGGCAGGTCGATCTTTCACGCCGCAGTGAAGGCGCAGTGGCCTTCGACCGGGCTGCGGCCCCGGCGGTGCAGGTTCGGATTCGTCTGGCAGACCCTTCCTGAAATTGCGATGGGGCTGAAGTCGCTCTACGACCTGCTGGCGCCGGCCAAGTTGAACTTGTTCCTGCATGTCGTCGGCCGCCGCGAAGACGGCCTGCACTGGCTGCAGTCGCCGTTCGTGTTGATCGATTGGGCCGACGTCCTGCACTTCGAGCATCGAAGCGACGGCGCGCTGCAGAGGCACGATCTGGGCGAGCCCCTGCCCGCCGACGACTTGTGCCTGCGCGCCGCACGCGCGTTGAAAGACGCCACCGGTTGCGTCCATGGCGCCGATATCTCGATCACCAAGCGCGTGCCAGCCGCCGCCGGCATGGGCGGCGGCAGCTCCGACGCCGCCACCACGTTGCTGGCGCTGAACCGGCTGTGGGGACTGAATGTGCCGCGCCATCGCCTCGCGCACATCGGCTTGGCGCTGGGAGCCGACGTGCCCTTCTTCATCCACGGCGAAAACGCGTTTGTCGAAGGCGTCGGTGAGCAGCTCACGCCGCTGACATTGCCGGCCTTGCGCTTCGTTGTGATCAAGCCGGCGCAGTCGTTGTCGACGCGTGACATCTTCGGCCACCCGGATCTGGTTCGTGACACACCGCGAGTTATACTTTTAGGCTTATCTGATGACGCCCGGCAGCTTGCCGGGACGATTCAAATTGGGCAGTTGATTCAGGGCTTCGGACAAAACGACCTTCAGGTTCCGGCCGAAGACCGATGCAAGCAGGTGGCGCAAGCCGCCCGTTTTTTGACGGAAGCGTTTGGCAACAGCCGCATGACCGGTTCCGGTAGTGCGGTTTTTGCCCGGGTCGATTCAGGAACCATTTCGGTTCCATGGCCGGCGGAGGCACTTCCACCGGGCTGGGTCGCTCGAATTTGCAGCAGTCTGGCCCGGCATCCGTTGCGGGACTGGGCAGGCTAAAAGGTTGAAGGCACGGGCTTTGCGGCCAGTGCCTGCGTAGGGGAGTCGCCAAGTTGGTCAAGGCATCGGATTTTGATTCCGACATGCGAGGGTTCGAGTCCTTCCTCCCCTGCCAAATCTGCATTCCAGGCCGGCACCGAACCGCCGGCTGATCGCACAACGGAGCGTTCCACCGTGCTATTCAACACCGTGCTGTTCACCGGCAACGCCAATCCGGTGCTCGCGCAGGAAATGGCGACCCACCTGGGCGTCGAACTCGGCAAGGCCACCGTGGGGCGCTTCTCCGACGGCGAGGTCACGGTCGAGATCCATCAGAACGTGCGCGCCCGCGATGTCTTCGTGGTGCAGCCGACCTGCTCGCCCACGAATGAGAACCTGATGGAACTCATGATCATGGTCGATGCACTCAAGCGTGCCAGTGCACGCCGCATCACCGCCGTGATCCCGTATTTCGGCTATGCGCGCATGGACCGCCGCCCCCGCTCGATGCGGGTGCCCATCAGCGCCAAGGTGGTTGCCAACATGCTGGAAACCGTCGGCGTCGACCGCTTGCTGACGATGGACCTTCACGCCGACCAGATTCAGGGTTTCTTCGACATTCCGGTCGACAACATTTACGCGAGCCCGGTGTTGCTCGCCGACGTGCAGAGCAAGTCCTACAACGAACTGGTGGTGATCTCACCCGATGTGGGTGGCGTGGTGCGCGCCCGCGCAATGGCCAAGCAACTCGGCTGCGACCTGGCGATCATCGACAAGCGCCGCCCTGCGGCCAATGTGTCCGAGGTGATGCATGTCATCGGTGAGATCGACGGCCGCAACTGCGTGATCATGGACGACATGATCGACACCGCCGGCACGCTCGTGAAGGCCGCGGAAGTGCTGAAGGAACGCGGTGCGAAGCATGTCTACGCCTACTGCACCCATCCGGTGTTTTCCGGTCCGGCGGTCGATCGTATCAGCGCTTCGCAGATCGACGAAGTGGTGGTGGCCAACACCATCGCACTGTCGAAGCCGGCACAGGGCTGCCCAAAGATACGGCAGTTGTCGGTGGCCTTTCTGTTCGCCGAGACCATTCGCCGCATCAGCGACGGTGAATCGGTGACCTCGTTGTTTGCGGAGCAGAACAAGAACTTTTAATTTCGATGAAGAGTGGGTCGCCTCGGGCGACCCTTCAGGGTTTCTGGGCCACTCGGCCCGGTTTGCAAGAGGCGCCTGGTCGCGGGTGCCTCGTTTTTCCACTGGGAGTCCACATGAAATTCACAGCTTTCGAGCGTACCGTGCAGGGGACCGGAGCGAGCCGCCGCCTGCGCCACGCCGCCAAGGTGCCCGGCATCGTCTACGGTGCCGGCACGCCGGCCATGATCGAACTCGATCACAACGCCTTGTTCTTCGCACTGAAGAAAGAAGCCTTCCACAGCTCCATCCTCGACATGGAGCTTGGCGGCACCACCCAGAAAGTGTTGTTGCGCGACTACCAGATGCATGCCTGGAAGCCCATGGTGCAGCACATCGACTTCCAGCGCGTGGACGCAACCACGCGGTTGCGCAAGAACGTGCCGCTGCACTTCAGCGGCGAAGAAGAGTCGCCGGCGGTCAAGACCGACAAGTGCCTGGTCAACCACGTACGAACTGAACTCGAAATCGAGTGCCTGGCTTCGCAACTGCCGGAGTTCGTGTCGATCGATTTGTCGGGACTCGTCAAGAACGAAAGCCTGCACGCCAGCGACCTGAAGCTGCCGGCCGGCATCAAGGCCGTGCGCCACGGTACGCAGAACCCGGTGATCGTCTCGGTCACGGTGCAGAAGGAAGAAGAAGAAGTGGCACCGGCCACGGCAGTGGTGGCGCCCGAGAAGGGCAAGGGCGTCAAGCCGAAGAAGGACGAGCGCCAAAACAAGAAGTGATCGCGGTCTCGGGCGCGGCTCGGCTCGCGCCCGTTCTGCACTCGGGTTGCTTTCCCTCTTCATGGGGCCCCACTCTGGTGGGGCCTTTTTCGTAGTCGGGCCTCTGATAATCGCTACCCATGATTCGACTCTTCGTCGGCCTCGGGAACCCAGGCCCTGAATACGAGGCCACGCGCCACAACGCCGGGTTCTGGTGGATCGACGCGCTGGCCGACAAGCTCAAGGTGCGGCTGCTTCCCGAGCGCGCCTATCAAGGGTTGATGGCCCGTGCAACCACACCCGCTGGACCGGTCTGGTTGCTGCAGCCCATGACGTTCATGAATCGCTCGGGCGCTTCGGTGGCGCCGCTGGCGCGCTTCTTCAAGATCGAGCCGGCGCAGATTCTGGTAGTGCACGACGAACTGGACCTCCTACCCGGCCAGACCAAGCTGAAGTTCGGGGGCAGTGCGGCCGGCCACAACGGCTTGAAGGACATCCACGGCCTGCTCGGCACGCAAGATTTCTGGCGCTTGCGTTTGGGCATCGGGCACCCGGGCATCAAGTCCGAGGTCATTCACTATGTGCTGAAGAAGCCGGCGCCGGACCAGCGCGAGGGCATCGCGGCGGCAATCGACCGCTCGCTCGGCGCCAGTGACGCGCTGATGGCCGGCGAGATGGACCGCGCGCTTCAGATCATTCACGGCCAGCCGCCACGCCCCAAACCGCCACGGCGCGAGCCCGCGCAGCTGCCGTCAGCGCCCGTTACACCCGACACGCCAGAGGACCGCCCATGAAGTTGCTGTTGATCGTTGCCGTCGTCGCGAGCCTCACGGTTGCAGCCCAAACGGCGCAGGCCCAAGCCGTGTGGCGTTGCGGCGCCGATGGCCGCAGCTTCTCGGACCAACCCTGCAAGGAAGGCACGAGCACGGAGTCGCTGCGCCCACGGCCGGCTGCCGATGTTCAAGCCGCCGACGATCGAAGTCAGCGCGATGCGGCCCTGGCCGATTCGATGCACAAGGAACGCATGGAACGTGAGGCGCCGCCCGCTGCCGCGAAAGTCTCACATCCGAAGCGGGCCGCATCGGCGCCCGTTGGGTTGCGCAAGAAGAAGCTCAAACGGCCTGAAGCCGACGGTACTTTTCGAGCAACTGTTCCGGCGTCTCGACGCAGTCCGGGTTGACCGGTATGCAGCTCACCGGGCAAAGCTGCACGCACTGTGGTTCGTCGAAGTGGCCGACGCATTCGGTGCAACGCTGCGCATCGATCTCGTAGATCTCCACCCCCATCGAGATCGCGTCGTTCGGGCACTCGGGCTCGCACACGTCGCAATTGATGCATTCGTCGGTAATCCACAGCGCCATTTCAATCAGTCCCGCTCAAGTCGATGCGCTTCCGGTGCGATCTTTCAAGCGCCGCAGCACCGAGGGTGCCACGAACTTGGAGACATCACCACCGAGGCTGGCAATCTCGCGCACGAAGGTGCCGCTGACAAACTGGAATTGGTCGGACGGCGTCATGAAGACGGTTTCCACGTCGGGCATCAGCTGGCGGTTCATGCCGGCCATTTGAAACTCGTATTCGAAGTCGCTGACAGCGCGCAGCCCGCGCACCACCACCTTGCCGCCCCGGCGCGTGACGAAGTCGCTCAACAATCCTTCGAAGACAATGGGTTCCACGTTCGGGTAAGGCGCGCAGATCTCACGGGCGATGTCGATCCGTTCGCCGACCGAGAACATGGTGCGCTTGTGGTGCCCGACGGCAACGGCCAGTATCAGACGATTGAACAAGCGCGAAGCGCGGCGCATCAGATCTTCATGACCCAGCGTCATCGGATCGAAAGTGCCTGGATAGACGGCGGTCAGCGGTGACGTGGTGGTCATGCGTTCCTCTCCTTCGATGGCTGCTGGCTGAATCAGTTTAGCCAACGACCGGGTTGGCGGCTGGGCTGGTGACCGGGCTGGCGGCTGCCGGCCGCCGATACAACTGCGCGTGGACGGCTCCGGCGCGCAAATCGCGAAAGGGCTCCAGGCCTGCCGGTGGTTCGGGCCAGGCAGCATCCGATTCCAGATAGAGATAGCCGCCGGCGGCCACCAGCGGCGCCGCTGCGGCCAAAGCCGGCTGCGCCAGCGCAGTGTCGAAAGGTGGGTCGAGCAGCACCAGGTCGTAGCGGCCCCTGGCGCTCGCACCCATCCAGGCGATCGCGTTGGCGCGCAGCACCGACACCGTCTTCGCTCCCAGGCGCGCGCTGCTGACGCGCAGGCTGTCGACCAGCACCGCATCGTGTTCCAGCAGCAGCACTTCGGCAGCGCCGCGCGACGCGGCTTCGAAGCCGAGCGCGCCGCTGCCGGCGAAAGCGTCCAGTACCCGCCAGCCGCTCAGGTCCTGCCCGAGCCAGTTGTAGAGCGTCTCTCGCACCCGGTCGGGCGTCGGCCGCAACCCGGGCCGGTCCAGCACCGGCAGGCGGCTCTTTCGCAGGCTGCCGCCGATCAGCCGGACCTCGCGGCGGTGCGGCACGGCCCCGGCTCTCAAAGCCGCACCGCGATGCCGTCACGCGCCAACAATGCCTTGGCCTGGCCGACCGTGAAGGTGCCGTAGTGGAAGATGCTCGCGGCCAGCACCGCGTCGGCACCGCCGATGCGGATGCCGTCTGACAGATGCTCCAATGCGCCGACGCCGCCCGATGCAATCACCGGCACCGTCACCGCATCGCTGACGGCACGGGTCAACGCCAGGTCGAAGCCACTCTGGGTGCCGTCGCGGTCCATGCTGGTCAGCAACAGTTCGCCAGCACCGAGCGTTGCTGCACGTCGGGCCCACGCGACGGCGTCGATGCCGGTGTTGCGCCGGCCACCGTGGGTGTAGACATCCCAACCCGCCCCTTGCCCGTCGACCGGTGTACGGCGCTTGGCGTCGATCGCCACCACGATGCATTGCGCGCCATAGCGGTCAGCGGCTTCGGCCAGCAGTTCCGGCCGCGCCAGCGCAGCCGAGTTGAAGCTGACCTTGTCGGCACCGGCGTTCAAGAGGCGACGCACGTCTTCGACGCTGCGCACGCCACCGCCGACCGTCAGCGGAATGAAGACCTGCGATGCCACGGCCTCGATCATGTGCAGGATCAGGCCGCGGTCGTCGCTGGTAGCGGTGATGTCGAGAAAAGTGAGTTCGTCGGCACCCTGCTCGTTGTAGCGGGCCGCGATCTCGACCGGATCACCGGCGTCGCGCAACTCGACGAAATTGACGCCCTTGACGACACGGCCGCCAGTCACGTCGAGGCAGGGGATGATCCGCTTGGCGAGCATCTCGCGATTATCCCGTGCGCGGGCCCCCCTCAATCGCGGGGCACACCCTCCCGGCCTGATTGCAATCCGCCCCGAGCCCTGTACTCTCGGGAAAAGCTATATTGCTTTCGAGCAGGAGCACCCGTGAACAAGTCCATCCTTTTCAAATTGACCACCGCCGCTGCCCTCAGCTTGGGTGTCGTGTTGCCGGCCAGTGCCGTCACCTATATGTTTTCGGCAGATTTGAGCGGCGCTACCGAGGCGCCCCCTAACAGCTCGCCGGGGTTCGGCACCGCCCTCGTCACTTTCGACGATGCAGCCCTGACGGTTTCGGTGCTCGAGTTGTGGGGAAACCTGACGGGCCCGGTCACCGCCAACCACATTCATTGCTGCACTGCGACGCCCGGCACAGGCACCGCTCCGGTGACGCTGGGCTTCACGGGCGTCCCGGCGGTCAACACCGGCTTCTACAGCAACACCTTCTCGCTGGCAGCCGGCGCGTTCTCAACGCTGTTGGTCGGTACCCAGGCCGGTTCGTCGTACGTCAACATTCACACGGCAAATAATCCGGGCGGCGAGATCCGCGGTTTTCTGCTTGCCTCGGCGGTGCCCGAGCCCGCTACTTTCGGCCTGATGGCCCTGGGTTTGGCACTCGTGGGTGGTCTGGCACGGCGCCGCAAGGCAGCCTGAGTCCGGATTCCAATCCCCAAACGAAGTGAACGGCGCCTGCGGGCGCCGCTCTCGTTTCAGATCTGAAGTTCGTCGGCACGCTGCTGCGCAGCCGCGAAATCGAGCGCACCGGTGTAAATCGCCCGGCCGCAGATCACGCCGGCGATGCCTTTGTGCTCGACTGCACACAGCGCTTCGATGTCTGCCAGGCCCGCCAATCCACCCGACGCAAAAACCGGAATCGTCAAGGCCTGCGCCAGCTTCACGGTGGCTTCTAGGTTTATGCCGGTGAGCATGCCGTCGCGGCCGATGTCGGTGTAGATCACACCGTCGACGCCGTAGTCCTGGAACTTCAGCGCCAGGTCAACCACTTCATGGCCGGTGAGCTTGCTCCAGCCGTCGGTAGCGACCTTGCCTTCTCGTGCGTCCAGGCCGACGATCACGTGGCCGCCGAAAGCCGTACAAGCTTCGTGCAGGAAACCGGGGTTCTTGACGGCGGCGGTGCCGATGATGATGTCGTTGATGCCGTC
The DNA here is from genome assembly GCA_030853725.1 of Pseudomonadota bacterium. Lineage (GTDB taxonomy): Bacteria > Pseudomonadota > Gammaproteobacteria > Burkholderiales > Burkholderiaceae_C > Rubrivivax. The sequence goes on from JALYUN010000025.1 coordinate 21,973, forward strand.
GTCCAGGTAGCGCTCGATGGTGTCGAGGTCGCGGATGCCGCCGCCGAGTTGCACCGGAATGCGATTGCCCACCACACGCAGAACCGCTTTCACGGCAGCCTCATTGACGGGCTTTCCGGCGAAAGCGCCGTTCAGGTCCACCAGGTGCAGCCGCCGCGCGCCGGCAGCGAGCCAGCGTTCGGCCATGGCCGCCGGGTCGTCGCCGAAGGTGGTGGCAACCGCCATGTCGCCTTGCTGCAGGCGGACGCACTTGCCGTCCTTGAGGTCGATGGCCGGGATCAGCAACATGGAACTAGCGCGCGCTTAGGGCTTCCAGCGTAGAAAGTTACGGTACAGCGCCAGCCCCTGGGCGGCGCTCTTCTCGGGATGGAACTGCGTAGCGAAAATATTATCGCGAGCGATGGCGCACGTAAAGCGCTGACCGTATTCCGTTTCGCCGGCCGTGTCGACCGCGTTGGCCGGGGCTGCATAGAAGCTGTGGACGAAATAGAACCAGCTCTGGTCGGAAATGCCTTCCCACAGCGCGTGATGGCGCTGCAGCACGCGGTTCCAGCCCATCTGCGGCACCTTGTAGCGGCTACCGTCGGGTTGTAATTGGCCTTCCAGACGGAATCGGCGCACCGTGCCGGGAATCAGGCCCAGGCCGGGCGTGTCCTGCTCTTCGCTGTGGTCCAGCAACATCTGCATGCCCACACAGATGCCCAGCAACGGTTTGGTGGCGGCGGCTTGCAGCACGGCGGCTTTCAGGCCGGATTCGTTCAGCGCCCGCATGCAGTCGCGCATGGCGCCCTGCCCTGGCAGCACCACGCGGTCGGCACTGCGCACCACGGCCTCGTCCTGGGTCACGACCACGTCGACCGTGCTGCCCGCAGCCGCATGCAGCACCGCTTGCGACACCGATCGCAAGTTGCCCATGCCGTAGTCGACGACCGCCACCGTGGTCATGTGGAAACCTAAAGGGAACCTTTGGTCGACGGGATGACGCCAGCTGATCGCGGGTCGGGTGTCAGCGCCATGCGCAGCGCGCGCGCGAAAGCTTTGAAGATGGTCTCGCACTGGTGGTGCGCGTTGTCGCCTTTCAGGTTGTCGATGTGCACCGTGGCGAGCGCGTGGTTGCTGAAACCCTGGAAAAACTCGTAGGTGAGCTGGGTATCGAAACCGCCCACCATGCCCGACTTGAAGTCCACGTCCATGTGCAGCCCGGGCCGGCCGCTGAAGTCGATCACGACGCGCGACAGCGCTTCGTCCAGTGGCACGTAGGCATGGCCATAGCGCGTGATGCCGGCCTTGTCGCCGATGGCACTGGCCACCGCCTGGCCGAGCGTGATGCCCACGTCTTCGACCGTGTGGTGGCCGTCGATGTGCAGATCACCGGTAGCGTGGATGTCCAGGTCGACGAGCCCGTGGCGCGCGATCTGGTCGAGCATGTGGTCGAAGAAGCCGATGCCGGTGGCGAGCTGTGACGCGCCGCTACCGTCCAGGTCGAGTTGCACGCGAATCTGCGTTTCCTTGGTGTTGCGGGTGATGTCTGCGGTGCGGTTCATGGGAATTACAGGCTCTCTTCGAGGGCATTGAGCATCAACGCGTTCTGCTCGGGCATGCCCACGGTCAGCCGCAGGCAGTTGGTCAGCAGCGGGTGCAGCGCCGAGACATTTTTCACCAGCACGCCACGGGCTCTCATGCCTTCGAAGGTGCGTGCGGCATCGGGCACTCGCACCAAAATCATGTTGGCTTCGCTGGCAAAGGCTTGAACCGGCGACAGTCGGCTTAAGGCAGCCTGCAGCTTCTCACGTTCAGCGCGCAGCACTGCAGCCTGGCCTTCGTATTCGTCGGCATGCTCCAACGCGAACAGCGCTGCTTCCACATTGAGCACGCCTACGTTGTAGGGCGGGCGCAATTTGTCGATCTGCGCCACGAGCGCTTGCGGCCCGCACAGGTAACCCAACCGCACGCCGGCCAGCCCGAACTTGGACAGCGTGCGCAACACCAGCACATGTTCATGCTGCGCCATGCGTGCCAACCAACTGCGCGAAGCAAAGGGCTGATAGGCCTCGTCGAACACCACCAGGCCCTGCTGGCGGCCGACGGCTTCGACGATCCGGTTGATCACCGCGTCGTCGTACAGGTTCGCGGTCGGGTTGTTCGGGTAGGCGATCCAGGTGATCGCGGGCCGGTGGGTTTGAACGGCAGCCAGCATGGCGGCCTCGTCCAGCTCGAATGCCGGCGTCAGCGGCACCCCGACGAAGCCGAGCTTTCGGACCTGCGCCGCCATGGCATACATCACGAAGCCGGGCATCGGCGCCAGTACTTTGGCGCCTGGCACGTCACAGGCTGCCGTGAGCAGGTCGATCAGTTCGTCGGAACCGTTGCCCAACATCAACGAGCAGCCGGCCGGCAGCCCATTGTGCTGCTCCAGCGCCGTCGCCAGCTCGGCCGTCCGCGGACCCGGGTAGCGGTTGATGGCGACCCGCCCCAGCCGTTCGCCCAGTTCGCGCTGCAGCGGCAGCGGCAATGCGAAGGGGTTCTCCATCGCGTCGAGTTTGACGAGGCCGGCGCTGTCCTGCACCGCATAAGCAAGCATCGTGCGCAACTCGGGTCGCAGCGTGTTGCTCAGGATGCGGTCAGTGTGTTCGCTCATGTCAACTTCAAAATCATCTTGCGCTCGTCGTGTTCGACTTCGCCGGTGTAGACGAAACCCAGCTTTTCATAGAACGGCCCGGCGTGGCCCGGCAGCGGCTGGTGCGACAAGCCCACGGCATCGACACCCCAGCGCCGGGCTTCTTCGACGGCCCAGGCGACGGCCTGCCGGCCCAGCCCGCGGCGCTGGTGGCGTGCGTCGATCATCACGCGCCAGATGGTCAGCTCCGATGCCGGCTTCTTGTCGTGGCGCCGCAGGTCGACCAGCAGCAGCAGGCCGACTGGCACATCACCGTCATACAGTGCCCACGGCCGGCAGGCAGGCTGATACGCCGCCAGCGAAAGCGAGCGTGGCACCGGGCCGACGAGACCCCGTTGGCCCGGATCCACTTCCAGCAGCAACAGCGCTTCGACGTTGTCGGCCGTCACGGCCCGCACGTTGAAAGCCGACTGCGCGGACCGCGACGGCAAACCAGCATTGGCATGCAAGCGCAATTGCGCCGCCATCGCGTGGGCATGCAGCCCTTCGCCATTCGCAAGTTCGACCGCGATCGGACCCAGCACTTGCGCACCGGCTTCGCTGACCTCGATCAGGCTGCTGCGCTTGACGAAGTCGTACACGCCCAGCGGTGAACTGAAGCGTGCGGTGCCGGCCGTCGGCAGCACATGGTTCGGCCCGGCGCAGTAGTCGCCCAGGCTCTCGCTCGTGTAGCGGCCGAGGAAGATCGCGCCGGCATGCCGCAGCAGCGGTTCCCAGCGCTGCGGCTCGGCAGCGCTGATCTCCAGATGCTCGGGGGCGATGCGGTTGCTGATGGCGCAGGCTTCCTCCATCGACCGCACCCGGATCAGCGCACCACGGCCTTCGAGCGACGCACGGATCACATCGCGGCGCGGCTGTGCCGACAGCAGCCGGTCGATCGCCGCCTGCACCGCGTCCAGATAGGCCGGGTCTGGGCACAGCAGGATGCTCTGCGCCATCTCGTCGTGCTCGGCCTGGCTGAACAGGTCCATCGCAACCCAGTCGGCCGGTGTGCTGCCGTCGGCCAGCACCAGAATTTCGCTCGGCCCGGCGATCATGTCGATGCCGACCTGGCCATAGACACGCCGCTTGGCGGTGGCCACATAGATGTTGCCCGGCCCGGTGATCTTGTCGACGCGCGGGATCGTCGCGGTGCCGTAAGCCAGCGCCGCCACCGCCTGCGCCCCGCCGACGGTGAACACCCGGTGCACGCCGGCCACATGCGCCGCTGCCAGCACCAGCGCATTGCGCTCGCCCTGCGGCGTCGGCACCACCATCACGATCTCGCGCACCCCCGCCACCCGTGCCGGCACCGCGTTCATCAGCACGCTCGACGGATAGGCCGCCTTGCCACCCGGCACATAGATGCCCACACGGTCCAGGGGCGTGACCTTCTGCCCGAGCAGGCTGCCGTCGGCGTCGCGGTAGCTGAAGCCGCGGCTGCTGGCTTCGAGCTGGTGTTCGTGGTACGCCCGCACCCGGTCGGCTGCCGCCTGCAACGCCTGGCGCTGCGCCGGGGTGATCGTGTCGAAGGCAGCGCGCAGCGCATCGACGCCGATTTCGAGCGCGCCCACTGTGGCGGCCTGCAAGCCGTCGAATCGCGCGGTGTACGTGAGCACTGCCGCGTCGCCGCGCAGGCGCACATCGGCGACGATCTCGGCCACGCGGGCTTCGATCGCCGGGTCGGTGTCGGCCGACGCATGCTGCAGGGCTGCGAAGCGCGACTCGAAATCGGCCGAGACGCTGTCGAGCCTGGCGATGGCGACCGTCATGAAGCGGCCTCTTCGGTTCTCTGCTCGGCGACGGCGCCCTCGAAAGCATCGATCAGTGCCCGCAGCGCTTCTCGCTAGAG
>JALYUN010000034.1 GCA_030853725.1 Pseudomonadota bacterium
GCGGGTACCGCCGCATTCGGTCGAGGCCGAACAAAGCGTGCTCGGCGGTCTGTTGCTCGACAACCTGGCCTGGGACCGCGCTGGCGACTTGCTGACCGACAGCGACTTTTATCGCCACGAGCACCGGTTGATTTACGGCGCTATCGGCACACTGGTTTCCGGCAACAAGCCGGCCGATGTGATCACCGTCTTCGAGCAACTGCAGTCGCTGGGCAAAGCGCAAGAAGCTGGTGGCCTGGCCTATTTGAACGCACTGGCGCAAAGCGTGCCGAGCGCAGCCAACATGCGGCGTTATGCAGAGATCGTGCGTGAGCGGTCGATCCTGCGCAAGCTGATCGCCGCCAGCGACGACATCGCCACCAGCGCTTTCAACACGCACGGTCGAGCCGTCAGCACCGTGCTGGACGAAGCCGAAAGCAAGATCTTCCAGATCGGTGAAGAAGGCTCGCGCCAGAAGCAGGGTTTCCAAGGTATCGACAAACTGGTGGTGTCCTTGATCGATCGGGTGCAGGAGTTGCACGACAACGGCGCCGAGGAAGTCACCGGCGTGCGCACCGGCTTCTACGACCTGGACAAGATGACCGCCGGGCTTCAGAAAGGCGACCTGATCGTGCTGGCGGCGCGGCCCTCGATGGGCAAGACTGCCTTCGCGCTCAACATCGCCGAACACGTGGCGGTGCAGGAAGGGCTGCCGGTGTTGGTGTTCTCGATGGAGATGGGCGCTTCCCAACTGGCGCTGCGACTGGTGGGCTCGCTCGGCCGCATCAATCAGCAGAACCTGCGCACCGGCCGACTCGACAGTGGCGAGTGGGAACGCCTCACCGAGTCGGTCGAGAAGCTGTCGCAGGTGCAGCTCTACATCGACGAAACCGCGGCGCTGACCAGTTCCGAGTTGCGAGCGCGCGCACGGCGCATGGCGCGGCAGTTCGGCATGCTCGGGCTGATCGTCATTGATTACCTGCAGTTGATGAGCGGCAGCAGCGGCAGCGACGAGAACCGCGCCACCGAGATCGGCGAGATCTCGCGCGGTCTGAAGGCACTCGCGAAGGAATTGCAGTGCCCGGTGATGGCGTTGTCGCAGCTGAACCGCAGCGTGGAGTCGCGCAACGACAAGCGGCCGATGATGAGCGACCTGCGCGAATCGGGCGCGATCGAGCAGGACGCCGACATCATCATGTTCATCTACCGCGACGATTACTACAACAAAGAAAGCAAGGAACCCGGCGTCTCGGAAATCGTCATTGCCAAGCAGCGCAACGGGCCGGTGGGTACTGTGAAGCTGACCTTCCTGAAGCCGTTGACGCGCTTCGACAATCTGGCGCCGGGCAGCAGCGGCAACTACTGAATCGGCACGAGCTCGCAAGCCCGCAGAGGCTTGCGAGCTGTAGAAATACTGGATACATTCACAGTATGTCTACCGTTATTCCACCGCCAGCGACCCTGCCCTATTCGCCACCGCCCGCGTCGCTTTCCACCGCACCCCGCAAGGGCCGCGGCACCATCCGGGCGATCGAACACCGCTTCACCGGCCAGTCGCACACCAGTTTCGACGACGGCTGGGGCACGCTCGAACAAGCCGCGCGCCAGGAGACGCTGGAGCCCGATACCGTGGTGCTGGAAGAGTCGGTCAAGAGCATCCTGTCAGGCAACGAGTCGCCCGACATCGGCTTCGACCTGTCCATCAATCCCTACCGCGGCTGCGAACATGGGTGTGTTTATTGCTACGCCCGCCCGACCCACAGCTTTTTGAACCTGTCGCCCGGGCTTGATTTCGAGACCCGCATCATCGCCAAGGTCAATGCGGCCGAACGACTGCGCGAAGCCATGGCGGCACGCAGCTACACGCCGCTGCACCTGAACATCGGTTCGGTAACGGACGCCTACCAGCCTGCTGAGCGGCGGCTGAAGATCACGCGTTCGGTGATCGAAGTGCTGTCCGAAGCACGCCATGCCTTCTCGGTCATCACCAAGTCGAGCCTGGTCGAACGCGACCTGGATCTGATCGCGCCGATGGCAGCACAACGCATGGCTGCGGTGTATGTCTCGCTGACCACGCTCGACCCGGCACTGGCGCGGTCGCTGGAGCCCCGTGCCGCTGCGCCGCACCGTCGGCTGCGCACGATTGAAACGCTGGCACGCGCCGGGGTACCGGTGGGCGTCAGCGTTTCACCGGTGATTCCTTTCCTGAACGAGCCCGAGCTCGAACGCATTCTGCAAGCCGCCGCAGATGCAGGGGCTCAAGCCGCTTTCAGCGTGGTGCTGCGCCTACCGTGGGAAGTCAACCCGCTGTTCCAGCAATGGTTGGCACAACACGTGCCCGAACGGGCCGGTCGCATCATGGCGCGGGTGCGCGAAATGCGTGGCGGTCTGGACAACGACAGCCGCTTCGGCAGCCGCATGACGGGGCAGGGCGTTTGGGCCCGGCTGCTGCGCCAGCGATTCGACAAGGCCTGCGACCGACTCGGCCTTTCGCGCGAGCGGCTCGAACTCGATCTGAGCCAGTTCCGGCCGCCGCCGCTGGCTCGAGGGCAGGGTTTGCTGTTCTGAGCTTGGCTCAGGCCACCGCGGCTGCCATCGGCATTGCTGCGGAAGCGGCGCCTGCGCCGGCCGGCTGGTTGACAGCCGGCCCCGCCGCGGGGGTGGTCTGGCGCAGCGCCAGGCTGCCGGCCGAGCGATTGCTGCGGCGCACACCAGCGATGTGTGAAACCACGCCGCAGTAGCGTTTGGCCAGGTCTTTCGCCTTGTGGCGCAACACGTCGACGTTGTCGATCCGATCGCCATGGCGTTGGGCCACAGCCGATGCCATGTCGATCAGCTTGGCGTTGCCGGTCTCGGCACCGTAGAGCAGCAGCAGTTCGACAGCCTCGGTCGGTGAGCCCTTCAGAGCCTCATTCATCGCTTTTTCCGCAATCGCCATGATCTCGGCCTGGGCGTTGCGGATCCAGCCTGGTGCTTCGGGCTGGCGGCGCACGGCGGCGGCGAGTACCTGTGTGGCCGCCTTCGAGGCCGAATAGCGCTTGGCCACGCGCGTGACCACATCTTTGAGTTCGTCCTTCTCAACACCGAATTCATCCAGCCGCGACCACAAGGAAAGCAGATTCGTAGCGCCTTCCATGTCCATCTCAGGCTGGTTGATCTGCGCCACCAGGCCGCGCGCCAGGTGCACGTTGGGTGCAACCTGCCCGGCACGCAAGCCCGCCAGGATGCGGCCCGTCTCGGCCATGCGCCGCAGTCGCAGCGATCCGGGGAACGAACTGGAAAACTTGAACAGCACTTCACAAGTGACACCGAGCGCCTTGCTGTCGACCGCATCGAATCGCAAGAACGCCAGCAACATCATCGACAGCACGTCGAACAGGCGCGAACGGCTGCCGATGGCCCAAGTGCGGTCCAGCATCTTGATGCCGGTAGCGGCGTCGCCGCCATAGAAGGCCAGCGTGCCGCAGTGCTGCAGACGCAAGATGCAGCCGGGCGTGATTTCCGCTGCCATTCGGTAGGTGGCCAGTGCCTGGTCGATGTTGCCCTGCTCCATCTGCACTTTGGCGAGGACGTCGTACGAATCGGCGTACTGCGGCTGATCCTCGCAAAGTGTTTCGAGCGTGCGGCGGGCTTGTTGCAGGTCGCCCTTGGCCAGATGAACCCGACCGAGTCCCAGCTTGGCCCAGGGCACGGCCTTCGCTTCGACCACCGCGTTGTACAGCGCCATGGCTTCGTCGTTGCGCTGCAGTGTCAGCAGCAGTTCGGCACCGATGCGGGCGGCATACAGCCAGTACTGGCCGCGCACCTCGAAGCGCTGCAGACAGAGTGTGGCGGCATGGTCGTTGTCGCCGGCTTCGATCGCGTCGAAGATGTCCTTGAGCACGCGTTTGCGTTGTCGTGCTTCTTTCAACCGGTCGAACAGGGTATTGGCCGAGAACGGCTTGATCAAATAACTGTCCAGCGCTGCCTCGGCGGCTTCCGCCACCTTCTGGTAGGTGGCCTCACCGGTGACCATGATGAACACCGTGGAGTACGGCAGCATCTGCTCACGGCGCAACTCTTCCAGCAGTTCCTGGCCCGACTCGTTGCTGTGATCGAAATGCAGGTCGCAGATGACAACGTCGAAGCGCCGGCGCTCCATGATTTCGCGTGCCTCGATCACCCGGCTGACCGCCTTGACCGAGCCGAAGCCGAAATCGCGCAAATGCTGCGACATCACGCTGCGCGACATCGGATTGCCGTCGATCACCAGCGCATGGCTGTTGACGACATCGCGATCGACCTGAAACATGGATAAACCCCCCGGAGACTCCGGTGCCGGCGTCTGCAGCCGCGCCGTCTACCCGCGTGAGGGCCGGGAACCGCGCGGCGACCTGTGCCACCGATCACCTCTAGGGGCTATCGGCGCTGCAGACGCTGGCTTGAGGATCGATCGCCTCAGTTCCGAGAAAGCGCCGGGCCAGCGCCGCGCACAGTCGCTATTTAAAAAGGTCCTTGACCCGGTCGGTCCAGCTCTTGGCATTGGGTGAATGGCGGTCGCCGGACTTGCGGAAAGACTCGTCCAGGTCGAGCAGCAACTTGCGCTGCTGCTCAGTCAGCTTGACCGGCGTCTCCACCGTGACATGGCAATACAGGTCGCCCGGGTAGCTGGACCGCAGGCCCTTGATGCCTTTGCCGCGCAACCTAAAGGTCTTGCCATGCTGTGTGCCTTCGGGCAGTTCAATCTCGGCCTTGTTGCCGAGGGTGGGCACAGCGATCGTGCCGCCGAGCGCGGCGGTGGTCAGACCCACCGGTACGGAACAGTGCAGGTCGTCGCCGTCGCGCTCGAAGATCTCGTGCTGCTTGACCCGGATCTCAATGTACAGGTCGCCCGCCGGCCCGCCATTGGTGCCGGGCTCGCCATTGCCGGCCGAGCGAATGCGCATGCCTTCGTTGATGCCCGGAGGAATTTTCACTTCCAGCGTTTTCTGCTTCTTCAGCTTGCCGGCGCCGCTGCAGGTTGTGCAGGGCTCCGGAATGATCTTGCCGCTGCCGTGGCAGTGCGGGCAGGTCTGTTGAATGCTGAAGAAACCCTGGCGCAGATGGACTGTGCCGGCGCCACTGCAGGTGGGGCAGGTCTTGGCGGACGTGCCGGGCTTGGCGCCGCTGCCGCTGCAGGTTTCGCACGTTTCCCAGCTCGGCACGCGAATCTGGGTTTCCTTGCCGCCGGCGGCCTCTTCCAGTGTGATTTCCATGGCGTAGCTGAGATCGCTACCGCGGTAAACCTGCTGGCCACCGGCACGGCGCGCGCCACCACCAGCGGCGCCGCCGAAAATGTCGCCGAAAATATCACCGAAAGCTTCGGCAAAGCCACCGAAGCCTTCCTGACCAGGGCCGCCGCGCCCAGCCATGTTGGGGTCGACGCCAGCGTGCCCATACTGGTCGTAGGCAGCGCGCTTCTGCGGATCGGACAGAATCTCGTAAGCCTGATTGGCTTCCTTGAACCGCTCTTCGGACTTCTTTGAGTCGTCGCCTTGGTTGCGATCGGGGTGGTGCTTCATCGCCAGCTTGCGATAAGCCTTCTTGATGTCGGCATCACTGGCGTTCTTCGGCACGCCGAGAACGTCGTAGAAGTCGCGTTTGGCCATGAACCCTGAACCTCTAAATCAAAAAAAATCGCCCCGGGGCACAGGTCCCGGGGCCAGAAAAACCGTCAGATCCCGCCGCGAGCAAAGCGGGTCGCGGTGGATCGGAAGTGGCACCCCGCACGGCCGCCCGGCCGCAGCCGCGGCGACGTTGCTTACTTCACTTCCTTGAAGTCGGCATCGACCACGTCGTCTTCGCCGGCGCGTCCGTGCGCGGCGTCATTGTTGCCGCCGGCTGCGCCGCCCGACGCACCGTTGCCTGGCGCCGCGCCACCGGCTTCGTTGCCGGCCGCGGCAGCCGCGGCCTGGGCATCGGCGTAGGTCTTCTCGCCGAGCTTCTGACTGGCCGTCATCAGCGCCTCGGTTTTAGCGTCGATTTCGGTCTTGTCGTCGCCCTTGATCGCTTCTTCAACGTCTTTCAACGCAGCTTCGATTTTCTCGCGATCCGGTGCTTCAAGCTTCTCGCCGTGCTCGGCCAAACTCTTTTTCACCGAGTGCAACATCGCGTCGGCCTGATTGCGCGCCTGCACCAGTTCGACCTTCTTGTGGTCTTCGGCGGCATTGGCTTCGGCGTCTTTCACCATCTTCTCGATTTCGGCCTCGTTCAAGCCCGAGTTCGCCTTGATGGTGATCTTGTTTTCTTTGCCGGTGGCCTTGTCCTTGGCACCGACGTGCAGGATGCCGTTAGCGTCGATGTCGAAAGTGACCTCGATCTGCGGCATACCGCGCTGCGAAGGCGGAATGCCTTCCAAGTTGAATTCACCCAGGCTCTTGTTGCCCGAAGCCAGCTCGCGCTCGCCCTGGTAGACCTTGATCGTCACCGCCGGCTGGTTGTCGTCGGCCGTACTGAAAGTCTGCGCAAACTTGGTCGGGATCGTGGTGTTCTTCTTGATCATCTTCGTCATCACGCCGCCGAGCGTTTCGATGCCGAGTGAAAGCGGGGTCACGTCGAGCAGCAGCACGTCTTTGCGGTCACCGCCCAGCACCTGGCCCTGAATCGCTGCGCCCACGGCCACGGCTTCGTCGGGGTTGACGTCCTTGCGCGGCTCTTTCCCGAAGAACTCCTTGACCTTCTCCTGCACCTTCGGCATCCGGGTCATGCCGCCGACCAGGATCACATCGTCGATTTCGGACAGCTTCACGCCCGCGTCCTTGACGGCGACCTTGCAAGGTTCCATCGTGCGCTGCACCAGCTCGTCCACCAGGCTTTCCAGCTTGGCGCGGGTGAGCTTGATGTTCAGGTGCTTCGGACCCGAGGCGTCGGCCGTGATGTAAGGCAGGTTGACATCGGTCTGGGTGCTGCTGGAAAGCTCGATCTTGGCTTTCTCGGCTGCTTCCTTCAAACGCTGCAAAGCCAGCACGTCCTTCGTCAGGTCGACGCCTTGTTCCTTTTTGAACTCGGTGACGATGTAATCGATGATGCGCTGGTCGAAGTCTTCGCCACCCAGAAAGGTGTCGCCGTTGGTCGACAGCACCTCGAATTGCTTCTCGCCGTCGACATCGGCGATCTCGATGATCGAGATGTCGAAGGTCCCACCGCCCAGGTCGAACACCGCGATCTTGCGGTCGCCCTTGCCGTGCTTATCGAGCCCGAAAGCCAACGCTGCCGCAGTCGGCTCGTTGATGATGCGCTTCACATCCAGCCCGGCGATGCGACCCGCATCTTTCGTGGCCTGGCGCTGGCTGTCGTTGAAGTAGGCCGGCACCGTGATCACGGCTTCCGTCACGTCTTCGCCCAGATAATCCTCGGCGGTCTTCTTCATCTTGCGCAGAATTTCGGCGCTGACCTGCGGCGGCGCGAGCTTCTTGCCGCGCACTTCGACCCACGCGTCGCCGTTGTCGGCAGCAGCGATCTTGAAGGGCATCAGGTCGATGTCCTTCTGCACTTCTTTCTCGGCGAACTTGCGGCCGATCAAGCGCTTGACGGCGTAGACCGTGTTGCGCGGGTTCGTCACCGACTGGCGCTTGGCCGAAGCACCGACCAGGATTTCGCCGTCTTCCTGATACGCGATGATCGACGGCGTGGTGCGCGCGCCCTCACTGTTCTCAATGACCTTGGGCGTGTTGCCCTCCATGACCGAGACGCACGAATTGGTCGTGCCCAGGTCGATGCCGATGATCTTTCCCATGATTCTTGACTCCGTTGAGATTTGATTGGTGTGGGTTTGTAGGGACGTGCGGACTGGCGCTGCGCTTTCAAGAGCCGCGTGGCGTCAGCGCGCTGCGGCCACCATGACAAGTGCCGGGCGCAGCACCCGGTCGGCAATCAGGTAGCCCTTTTGCAGCAACGTCACCACCGTGTTGGGTTCTTGCTCGGACGGCACGCTGCTGATGGCCTGGTGCTGGTGCGGGTCGAAGCGGGTGCCTACCGGCGGCTCGATCGTCACCACGCGGTTGCGTTCCAGTGCTTGCGTCAACTGCCGCAACGTAGCGTGTACGCCTTCCAGCAATTGCTCTTTGGTGGCACTGTCGATCGCGATGGCCGCTTCCAGGCTGTCTTTGACTGGTAGCAAACTTTCGGCAAAGCCGTCGATCGCGAATTTGCGCGCCTTCGCCACTTCTTCTTCACCGCGGCGGCGCGTGTTCTCGGCTTCGGCCTTGGCCCGCAGGTAGGCGTCAGACACTTCGGTGTGGCGGGTTTGCAAGTCGGCCAATTGCAATTCGAGCGTAGACCCGCCAGCGGCAACGGCGGATGCGCCGTCCTGCGACAGGTCGGTAGGAGCAGAGGCGCCTGCGCCAGGATCGAAAGTGGGCTCTGATGGAGGATTCATGGGCTCGTCGGTAGGTCTTCGGTGAGTCGGCGGCGCGGCTTCACAACCGCATTGACGATCACCTTGGGGCCGGCAGCGGCAATTCAAGGGTTTTTAGACGGAACCACCGCCTTTGCGGGGAACCGAGTCGGCACTGGCGCTCCAGCGCTGCCAATCGGCCAATTGGCGGCGGTCGCGTTTGGTGGGTCGGCCGTGCTCGATGCCCTGGGCTGGCTCCACGCCCAATCGGCGCGCCTCTGCAGCGTGCTCTCGCGCTGCGAGGCTGGCGGCGCTTTCCTCATACATCGTCTGCGCCACGCTGGCCGGCCCGCGCATGGTGCCTGTCAGCAGGACCTTGACAGTGCGCCGCAACGGCCCCTGCGGGAAGCTCACCACGTCACCTTCTTTCAGATCGCGCGACGCCTTGGCGACCTGGTCATTGACGGCGACCCGGCCACGCCCGATCTCTTCCGCCGCCAATCCTCGCGTCTTGTAGAAGCGGGCGGCCCAGAGCCACTTGTCGAGCCGGGCTCTGGTTTCCATCATCGGTCGTTGCCAATGCAGCAGGGAGCGGACTTGCAATTCATCGGGCGCGAATTATGGGGCAGTGCCCAAGTCTGATCGGGGAATTCCCGTCCCTTGTTCAAGGGGTGACTCTCGGCACGTCATCCCGATGGGTGATGACGGGTTCAAGCGGACGTCATACATTTTGAGCGTTACTTTGAGTGGCCATTCGAGTCATCCAACAGGGGGAGTCATGAAACGTTCTATCGAAAGCAAGTCCGTAAAGGCAGCAGCAGTGAGCGGGGCTACTGCGCGTGGAATCGCAGTAGCGACCGTCGTGGCGGCCAGCACGGTGCCGGTGTCAGCATTTGCGGCAGTAAGTATCGGCGGTAGTTTCAGCACAGACCCTCCCGGGCTGTTGATCGGGCCCGGTGACACGGATCTCGGCTCCGGGCGGCTGTTCATCGGCAACGGCATTCCGGGCAGTTTCGCGGTCGACGCCGGTTCGAGCTTCGACGCTGGTCAGCTGATCCTGGCCCGGCAAGGCAACGGCACCGCCATGGTTGTCATCGACGGCACGAACACCATCGTCGGCCTTCGGGGGGACGGCAACAACAACCGCTTCGAAGTCGGCAGTTGGGGCGTCGGCAGCGCCATCGTTTCCGGTGGCGCGTTGCTGGATGCGCGCGTGGACCCCGCGGCCTGTTTGCAAGGCACACGCTACTGCAATAACTTCATTGGCAGCAGCGCCGGCTCCGACGGCACGCTGACCATCACCGGCGCAGGCTCGCGGGCCGAATTCCTGCACGACTTCGTCGTTGCAGATCTGACGGTATTCGACAACTCAGCTTTGGGGACGCCGGGCGGCAGCACGCGTGGCACGGTCAACGTGCTCAACGGCGGCACGCTGGTCACCGATCGCGGCACGGTCGGACGCGGCCCCTCTGGCAGCAGCTCACTCGGGACCGAACGCAGTTTCGCCACCGTGACGCTCGACGGCGTTGGCTCGGTGTGGCGGGTCACCGGCGGTAGCGCAAGCGACCCGCGCGCCGCATTCGTCGACCTGGCTTCTCACGTGAATGCCTGGGCTGTCTTGAACATCAGCAACGGCGCCCGGCTCAAAATCGATGCCACGCCCAACTTCACCAACGGCATCAACCTGACGACCAACAACGGCCGTTCGGATGTGGCTGTAAGCGGCATCGGATCAGGCATGGACCTCAACGGCGGCGTGCTGCAGGTCGGGCGCAGGCTCGGAACGTCTTCGATGGCCGTCACGGCAGGCGCCACCGTGAACGACGCTTACTTCGTTGCGGTTGGACGCGATGGCTCCAACGGCAGCCTGGTGCTTGACGGTGCCGGAACCGCTCTCACGATCAACCGCTCTGGTGCAGCGAACTCGCCAGATGCCGCTTTCCAGGGCGGGCTCCACGTCGGACGATCGGGCACCGGGCAGCTCACGGTCAGCAACGGGGCCCGCATCGACGTCGTCTCGACCACCGAGGGCAACCGCGCTCGCTTCATCGAGCTCGGGGTCGGAACGGCCTCGAATGGCACGCTCGACATCACCGGCGCGGGTTCCGTGGTGCGGGTTTCGGTCGACTCGCTGGTGGCTGGCGGTGGCCCGGCTGAAACTCAGAGCGCCTACGTCGGCGTTGGCGCGCAAGGCGCCGGGACGTTGAACATCACTGGTGGTGGCAAGTTGCTGCTGGAGAGCACGGTTGTCAGCACCGATGCCGATCGACGAAGCACGGTCGTCAACATCGGCGGTGCCGGCGACGGCACGGTTGGCGCCCGCGGTATCGCGTTGGTCAGCGGCACCGGCTCCGAGATCGCCGTCGCCGGCGCTGAGCGTTTCGTGGCTATCGGCCGCGGACCGTCTTCGTACGGTCAGTTGACGCTGGCCGACGGCGGCAAGCTGTCGGCGACGACACTCAACGTGGGCCGGATGGGCGGCGTCGGCGTGTTGCAAATGAACGCTGGCCGCATCGAACTCACCGGGCAGTTCGCCCCGCCGGCGGCAGCAATCATCAGCACCGGCTTCGGGGTCGGCATCGGCGGCGGCACTGGCATCGTCCGCATGGACAACGGCAGCACGGTCACGATGACCAACCCGGGCACCGGCGGCATGAGCGTGACGCTAGGGGGAACGTTCAGCTCTCCTGGCGGCGACGGGTCACTGACCATGGCCGGCGCTTCCTCTCTCACTATCGTCGCTGCACCCGGTTTGGCCAACGTCACCGTCGGCCGGGACGGCGCGGGGTTGGCGCGGCTGTCGGACAACAGCCGCATCGACATCGGCGACGGGACTTTCTACGTCGCACGCAAGAGCGGATCGGACGGGACCGTTATCGCCAGCAGCGGATCCTCTATCAACGCCGGCTTCGTCGGTGTCGGGCGCGAACGCCTGGCTGACGGCGCCACGGTAGACGGCGGCACCGGCACGATGGTTCTCAATGGCGCCACGCTGCATGCGCAAGATGTCGTCATCGGCACCAACGGATTCCTTGGTGGCTCGGCGGGCTCGATCATGGTGCGCGGCACGCTCACCAACTACGGCATCTTCAGTCCGGGCAACTCGCCCGGTGTCTTCAGCGTCGATGGCAACTACGCAGCGGGTGCCGGTAGCCGAATGATTCTGGAAGTGCAAGCTGAGGGCGCCGGTTACGCGATCGACAAGCTTTACTTCAGTGCCGGCCACAGCATCGACCTGGCAGGAACGGCGGTGGAGTTCAGGTTCCTGGGCGCCACCGATCCGACAACGTTTCTGGCCAGTGGTGCTTTCGACATCGACAGCTTCCTGCGCGTCGGCGATGCAACGGGATCGAACCCGCTCGGCGACGCCGCCTTCGCTGCCGTCAGCTTCAGCGCGCGGGCCGACGCCTATGTGTTCACGAGCTTCGACTACACCGCAACCGGTGGCGCGGTGTTCACCGCCGTGCCGGTTCCGGAGCCGTCGACCTGGGCGCTGTGGCTCGCTGGTCTAGTGGCAGTGACCTGGCGCGCGCGCCGCCGCCGTTGAGGAGTGGCATCGACGGTCAGTCGGTCGCTCCGAGCATCAACGCGGCTTCGCGCTGGCGCTGGAGCGCGGCTGCCTCGGGCAGCGCCTTCGTCTCCCAGCCCTGGAGATGCCGCTCGGCGATGGCGGCCAGTGCTTCGATCCACGTCTCGTCATCGTTCAAGCAGGGCACGTAGCTGAAGCGCTCGCCCCCGGCCTTCAAAAAGGCTTCGCACGCTTCCTGCGCAATCTCTTCCAATGTTTCCAGGCAATCGGCGACGAAGCCTGGGCACATCACATCGACCGACTTGACGCCTTGCTGCGCCAGTTCCCGCAAGGTCGGCTCGGTGTAGGGCTCGAGCCACTTGGCCTTCCCGAAGCGGCTTTGAAACGTGACGCGCCATTCTGGTGCCGACAAAGACAGTGCTTGCGCCAGCAACCGGGCCGTCTTCAAGCACTGGCAGTGGTACGGATCGCCCAACATCAGCGAGCGCTGCGGCACCCCGTGGAAGCTGAAAACCTGCATCTGCGCACGGCCGTTCGTGGCCCAGTGCGCGCGCAGGCGCGCTGCCAGTGCCTGGATGTAACCCGCGTCGTCGTGGTACTCGGCGACAAAACGAAATTCCGGCATGCGGCGCGCCTGTAAAGCCCACTGCATGACCCGGTCGGCGACGCTGGCGGTGGTAGCCGCCGCGTACTGTGGGTACAACGGCAACACCAGCACCCGCGTGGCGCCTTCTGCGCGCAGCCGGTCCAGCACGGAAGGCAGTGAAGGATCGCCATAGCGCATGGCATGGTGCACCAGCACGCGATGTCCTTTGCCATGCAGGCAAGCCGCCAGGGCCGCGGTCTGACGTGCCGTCCAGACCGCGAGCGGCGAGCCCTCAGGCAACCAAACGCTTGCGTATTTGACCGCCGAGCGCGCGGGCCGCGTGCGCAAGATGACACCGTGCAACAGCACCCACCATACGAAACGCGGAATCTCGACCACACGGGGGTCGGCGAGAAACTCCGCCAGATAGCGCCGCAGTGCCGGCGCGGTTGCAGCAGAGGGCGAGCCCAGGTTCACGAGCAACACCGAAGTGGCAGGCGCCGCTCCATGTTGGAAGTGCGGCTCAGGCCGATAGCTCACCGGGCGCCCCGGGTTGCGGCAACCGGTCCGATCTGGCGAATCGCAGACGGCACCTGGCTGTTGATGCGATCGTTGTCGACGTGAAGCACAGGCATAAAGCTGGGCAATGGCAACTGCGGCAGCGGGCTACAGAAGCGACTGCGGCTGGGTATCGGCGAAGCGCAGGACCTCGAAGCTCACGCAGGCCGAGTCCGGGTGATTCGGGTTACCGCCCAGACCGATGCTGCCATTGCCATGCAGGGTGCACGCACCACGACGCAAGCTGACGATCTCGCCATCTGCAAAGCACACATAAGTGCCGTTGTAGCTGAGGTCGGTGAGCTGAAAATTGCCACCATGCCAGTCGACACGTGCGTGTGAACGCGACACCCGTGAATCGTCTACCGGAAACGCGGCCTGCGGGCTACGGCCCAGCACCACCGGCATTTGCGGGTGGGCAAACAAGTGTTGCTGTGCGCCCCAGGTGAGTCGCAGGCCGTCGGGTTCGTGGACCGCGCTGACATCGCCGAACTGGGTGGCGGCCATCTCGCTGCTGATGGCGCGGCGCCCGCCCATCACATGCACCTGCACTGGTTCGACCCGGCCCCGCAAGACGAGCTTGTCGAGGCTGCGGAATCGCGAACGAATGTCGTGTGAAAGGTCTTGCAGCACCTCTTGTGTGACGAGCGTTTCGTTGTCGCCGGCATGGTCGAGCAAGCGCGCCGCCACGTTGACCGCGTCGCCGAAGCAGTCGCCTGCCATTTCGACCACTTCGCCGCGCGCCAGACCGACCTGCAGGCGCAATCCGCGCAACCCGATCGAGGCGCCGCGTTCGTGCCCACGGGAAACCATGCCTTCCAGAATGTCGTGCATATTCAGGCCAGCCAACACGGCCGCCCGGGGCCCTTCGAAGACCGCCATCAATCCGTCGCCCAATGTTTTGACCACCGTTCCCTGGTGCCGCTTCACGGGATCCGTCAATGCATTGACGCAGTGCGTCACCACTGAAGTGGCCTCCGCATTGCCCAGCGATTCGAACAGCGCGGTGCTTCCGCGCAGATCAGCGAACAAAACGGTGCGGTCGGAGATGCGGGTCATGCCGCGCGAAGTCTAAGTGACAGGCCCCGTCGAGCCAGTGCCGCCAAGCGCTGGCCCGGAGCAGGTCAAAGATTGTCCAGATACGTCCGCAGCTCGTGGCTGCGCCGTAGGCTGCTAGCCAGCCGCTTCGCGGCTGGTGCCACCTGCGGTGGCACGTACCCAGACACCCGTTCTGCCTGCGGCATCACAGGTTGTCCAGATACGTCCGCAGCTTGTCCGACCGGCTCGGGTGCTTCAGCTTCCTGATCGCTTTGGCTTCGATCTGGCGGATTCGTTCACGCGTCACGTCGAACTGCTTGCCCACTTCCTCCAGCGTGTGGTCGGTGCTCATCTCGATGCCGAAGCGCATGCGCAACACTTTGGCTTCGCGCGGGGTCAGGCTGTCCAGAATGTCTTTGACCACGTCACGCAGGCCCGCCTGCATCGCCGCGTCGACCGGCGCCACGTTGTTGGTGTCCTCGATGAAGTCGCCCAGGTGCGAATCATCGTCATCACCGATCGGCGTTTCCATACTGATCGGCTCTTTGGCGATCTTCATGATCTTGCGGATTTTGTCTTCCGGGATCTCCATCTTCTCGGCGAGCGTCGGCGCGTCGGGTTCATAGCCGAATTCCTGCAGATGCTGGCGGCTGATGCGGTTCATCTTGTTGATGGTCTCGATCATGTGCACCGGAATCCGGATGGTGCGCGCCTGGTCGGCGATCGAGCGTGTGATCGCTTGGCGAATCCACCACGTGGCGTAAGTCGAGAATTTGTAGCCACGCCGGTATTCGAACTTGTCCACCGCCTTCATCAAACCGATGTTGCCTTCCTGAATGAGGTCCAGAAACTGCAAGCCGCGGTTGGTGTACTTCTTGGCAATGGAGATTACCAACCGCAGGTTGGCTTCGATCATCTCTTTCTTGGCGTCGCGGCTGGCCTTCTCGCCTTCGTTCATCTTTTTGTTGATGCCCTTCAGGTCGTCCAGCGGCACCACGGCCCGGTTTTGCAGGTCGGCCAGCTTTTGCTGGAGTTCCTGCACAGCAGGCAGGTTGCGCTCCAGGATCGTGCTGTAAGCCTTTCCCGCCGCCACTTCCTTCTCGGCCCACTTCTGATTCATCACATTCGGCGGAAAGGTTCGAATGAAATGGTCCTGCGGCATACCGCACTTGTCGACCACGATCTTGCGGATCTCGCGCTCATAACGTCGCACGTCGTCGACCTGGCTGCGCAAGATGTGGCACAGCTTCTCGATCGTCTTGACGGTGAAGCGGATCGTCATGAGATCGGTGCTGATGCCAGCCTGGGCCTTGTTGTAGGCCAGCGACTTGTAGCCTTCCTTCTCATACGACTTGCGCATCTTGTCGAAGTGCGTGCGCAGCGATCCGAAGCGTTCCAGCGCCTGCTTCTTCAGCTCTTCGAGCTTCTTCGTCAGCGCCTTGCTGCCACCCTGGCCGTCATCGTCGTCTTCTTCGTCGAACTCGTCGAAGTCTTCTTCGGCCACGTAGTCGTCGGCTTCGTCATCGCTGACGAAACCATCGACCGACTCGCTGATCTGCATCTCGCCGGCGCCGATGCGCTCGGCTATCGCCAGGATCTCGGCAATGGTGGTGGGGCTCGCACTGATGGCCAGCATCATTGCTTGCAGCCCGCCTTCGATGCGCTTGGCGATTTCGATCTCACCTTCACGCGTCAGCAATTCGACCGTGCCCATTTCGCGCATGTACATGCGCACCGGATCGGTGGTGCGGCCGAATTCGCTGTCGACGGTAGACAGCGCGGCTGCGGCCGCTTCCTCGGCTTCTTCTTCGGTGGCGGTGGCGGTGCCGCCGCCTGCTACCAGTAGCGTGGCGGCGTCGGGCGCCTGCTCGTAGACCGCGATGCCCATGTCGTTCAACATGGAGATGATGGCTTCCAGAATCTCTTCGTTGACCAACTTTTCGGGCAGGTGGTCGTTGATCTCCTGGTGCGTCAGGAAGCCACGCGTCTTGCCCATTTTGATGAGCGTCTTCAGCTCGTTGCGGCGCTTGGCGGCTTCTTCTTCGGTGAGGGTGGTTTCTTCCAGCCCGAACTCGCGCATCAGCGCGCGCTCTTTGGCGCGGCTGACCTTCATGCGCAGCGGTTTGGCCTTGACGACTTTTTCAGTTTCGACTTCGGGCTCGGCTTCTACTTCGGCTTCAGTCTCGACTTCGGCTTCGAAGTCCGACTCGACATCGCTCTGGTCGTCTTCCGGTGCCGGCGGCGGGCCCGGCTTGCGGACGGGCTCCTTGCCTTTCTTGCCGCCCTTGGCCACCGGCTTGGCATCCGCGAGCTTCGCAGCGGGCTTGGCTACCGCCTTCCCGGCTACCGCCTTGACCGCCGTGGCCGGTTTGGCATGCTGGTTCACCAGCGTAGCAGCCGGCTTCGGCTTCACTGCAACGCCAGTCGTCTTGCGCGTGGTGTCGGTGGTGGCTGGAGCAGTCGCCTTGGCGGCAGTTTTCTTCGCGGTCATGAGAATCCTTGGGTGAAAGGGCAGGGCACGCCAGCTTCAGGCGTTGCGCTACGGGCATTTGCCCGTCACCTGAATAGAGTGCGGGCGAATCGTCGAGTGGCAAGCCCGATGCGACATGGGGAGCAAGTGACAGAGGTCGCCGAGCACCTGCAGGACCGCGAAGCGGTGCGCTGAGTTCGCTGCTGTCAGCTGAAGCCTTCTTTCACTGGCGAACTCTTCAAAGCAGAGTGCTTCGATGGCTGTTGGATGACGGCGATGTGGATTGTACTGAATTGATTTCGTTTGTGCCGCGTTTGTGCCGCCAAAACTACTCTTTGCCCTTCGGCTCGAACTCAGCTCGGCACAGACAAATCGCGCTCGGCGCTGCGATGAAAGTCGATTCGCCGCCGCAGCTTTGCGACCTGTAGCAGCTGCTCCCGGTCTTCGGCGCCTTGCGCGATCAGTTCGGCTACCTCGGCTCCAAGATGGGCATGCCAAAGACGGTGCATGACCCGCTGCAGATCGTCCGGGCGCTGCTCTTCGTCGGCCACGGCGCCGTTGACCCAGGCCATTGCTTCAGCGGCCCAGGGCTCGTCTGCCATCGCGCTGGACAGCGCCGCCCAGGTGCTGGCGCCATGCTCCGTCAGATGACGTTCGAGCCAGGTCACCGCGGTACCGTGACCGCCGCCCAAGGCATGCAGCAAGGCGTGGTCGTCGGCGCTCAGCCGCTCCCACCAGTCGCTGTGCCGCAGCAGCAGCCGCAGCGCCAGGTCGGCCGAATCGGCCGGTGGTCGACGCCCCGGGCGCGCGGACGCTGTGCGCGCGTTGCCACCAACCAGGCCGTCTCGGGTCCGAGCGCCTTCTTTGGCGCCCGCCGTGACGCCAGCCGCCTGTGCAGGGTTCACGAGCGGGTCACGCCACAGCGCCACCAAGTCGGCGGTTTCGAGTTGCGCCCGGCGCGCCAGTTCGGGCAACAACTGCCGTCGCAGCGCTCCGTCTGGCAATCCGGACCACAGCGGCCGGGCTTGTGCCAACATCCTTGCACGGCCTTCGGCGGTGCTCATGTCCGCGCCTTCGCCGGCCTGCTCGATCAGTTGTCTAGACAAGGGCACCGCAACGCGAATCGCCTCCTCGAAGGCCGCGACCCCCAACGTGCGGACATAGCTGTCGGGGTCGTGTTCGGCGGGCAGGAACAGGAAGCGTACTGTGCGCAGGTCGCTGGCGTGTGGCAGCGCAGCCTGCAGTGCGCGTGCTGCGGCGCGACGGCCGGCGGCATCACCGTCGAAGCTGAATACGACCGAGTCGGTGAAGCGAAACAGCTTCTGCACATGGTCTGCCGTGCACGCGGTGCCGAGCGTGGCGACCGCGTTCGCGAGACCCACTTGCGCCAGCGCGACCACGTCCATATAGCCCTCGACCACCAGCGCGAAACCTTTCTCGCGCAGTCCCTGGCGCGCTTCGAACAAGCCGTACAGCTCGCGGCCCTTGCTGAAGACCGGCGTCTCCGGCGAGTTCATGTACTTCGGCTTGGCGTCGTCCAGCACGCGCCCGCCGAAGCCGATCACGGCGCCGTCGGTCGAGCGGATCGGAAACATCACGCGGTTGCGGAACCAGTCGTAGCGGCCGCTGTCGGTGGGGGCGGCGTGCGTCTCGTCGTCACCGTTCGCGGCGCTGTCCTCGCTGTCCTCACTCAGGCGCTGCCGCACCAGCCCGGCTTCTTCCAGCAGCGGGTCGTCATACCGCGGGAACGCGCCGGCCAGCGTGCGCCAGCCCGCCGGAGCGAAGCCGATGCCGAACTTCGCGGCCACCGCACCGGACAGCCCGCGCTGCTTCAGGTAGTCGACAGCGCGTGGCTGTTCGCGCAGCGCCTGGCGATAGAAGTCGGCCGCGCGTTGCAGCACGTCGCCGATCGAGCTGCGGCGCTGGCGCAGCGTGTCACGCCGTTCGCGCTCGTCGGCACTGACCTGCTCTTCGGGCACGGTCAGTCCCGCGCCTTGGGCCAGATCGCGCACCGCTTCGACGAAGCTCAGACCCAGTTGTTCGGTCAGGAAGCGGATCGCATCGCCGCTCGCGCCGCAGCCGAAGCAGTGATAGAACTGTTTGGCCGGCGAAACCGAAAAGCTCGGCGACTTCTCGGCATGGAACGGACACAGGCCTAAGAAATTGGCGCCGCCACGCTTCAGTTCCACATGCCGCGAAACGACGTCGACGATGTCGACGCGGGACAGCAGGTCCTGAATGAAGGGGGCGGGGATCACCTGCCCAGTCTAGCCACCCCGGCGTCGCCGGCGTGGCCTGGGGCGGCCGGTATCAGCGCAAATACCCCGCGGTACGCGCGCGCCCAGTTGGCGACCTGCGCCGATGGCATCGCCGCAGCGATGCCGGTGCCCTGGCCGATGTCGCAACCCATTTCAAGCAACGCGCGGGCCTGGGCCGGCGACTCGACCCCCTCGGCCACCACGGCACAGCCGAAGGTGCGCGCCAAGCCGATGACGCCTTCGACGATCGCCTTGTCCTGCGCGTCGTCCAGCATGTGGTGCACGAAAGAACGGTCGATCTTCAGCACGTCCACCGGCAACTGCTTCAAATAGGTGAGGGTCGAGTAACCAGTGCCGAAATCGTCGAGCGCAAAGCGCACGCCACCGGCGCGGCAGTGGTGCATCAGCGCCGACGTGGCTTCCACATCGGCATGGGCCGCACTTTCGGTGATCTCGAGTTCCAGGTGTTCGGCCATCGGCTCGCCGTGGCGCGCCAGCAACTCCACCAGGCGCTGTGCGAAGTCAGGCTCTTGCAGGTGCCGCGCGGTGATGTTGACGCTGACGGCGAAGTCGAGACCGTCGCGCCGCCACTGCGCGAGGTGGTCCAGTGCTTGCGACAGCACCCAGTCGCCGATCCGTGACGACAAGCCGGTGTTCTCGATCAGCGGCAGGAACTGCAGCGGCGCCACCAATCCTTGGAGCGGGTGTTCCCAACGCAGAAGCGCTTCGAAGCCCAGCACCAGGCCGGTCCTCATGTCGACCTTGGGCTGGTAGTACAGCAGGAACTCCTGCTGGTCCAGCGCTTCCTGGATGCGGCCGATCGCCAATACCCGCTGTTCGGCCCGACGACGGTGTTCGGGGTCGAAGAACAGATAGCCGTTGCGACCGCGCTGCTTGGCACCGTACATCGCGTGGTCGGCGTGGCGCAGCAGGGTATCGGCGTCGCTTCGGTCCAGCGGGTAGACCGTGGCACCCATGCTGGCGGTGATCTGCACCGGCTCTTGCGCTGCGTCGACCTGGTAGGGCTGCGCCACCACGCGCAAGACGCGCTCGACAGCGAGCCGGCCTTGTTCCAGCGTTTCGGCGCGCAGCAGCAACACGAACTCGTCGCCGCCGAGCCGGGCTGCGGAATCGGTCCAGTGTTCACGGCTGCGCAGGGCGCTACGCAGTCTGCCGGCCAGTTCGCAAAGCAAGCGATCACCCGCTGCGTGCCCGAAGCGGTCGTTGACCGGCTTGAAGCGATCCAGGTCCAGGTAGCAGACCACCAGCAGGTAGCCGTCGCGGTCGGCCGCGAGCATCGCGTCGTCGAGCAACTGCGACAGCCGCGCCCGGTTCGGCAACCGGGTCAGCTCGTCGTAGTGCGCCTGCCGTTCGAGCTGCGCACGCTGGGCGCGCTGCTCGCTGATGTCGGAGATCACGAGCACGTGAAAGCGAAGGTCGTCTGAGGGCCCGCGCACCACCGAAATCGTGGCCTGCAGCGTGCACAACTCGCCGTTGGCGCGGTATTCCTGCAATTCGCCGCGCCAACTGCCGTGGTTCGCCAGGCCGGCCCACATCGCGGCGCGTTGTTCGCGCGCCAGGGCGTCGTCCGGCTGCGGTTGCAACAAAGAAGGGATGGTGCCGATCAGGCGTTCGCGCGGCACGCCTACGATCTGGCTGTAGGCCGGATTGGCGTCGAGCGCGCGCAGGTCGGCATCCGTGATCAGCAGTCCTTCGTGCAGATGCTGAAACAAACTGACCGACATCAATTGCCGTTCCTGCGCCGAGTGCCGGTCTTGCACGTCGGCCAGCGTGGCCAGCAGCCGCGTCGGCTGGCCCGCGCCGTCGCGTTCGATAACCATCAAGGTGGCTTCGGCCCAACGCCAGGCTTCGCTGCCGGTCGTTGCGTCGGG
>JALYUN010000077.1 GCA_030853725.1 Pseudomonadota bacterium
TGGCTCGGGCCCGACGCGGTGTGGAAGCGCGTCGAATGGGCCACTCGCGCGGCCGACCGCGCCGGCCGTCAGGTGGACGCCCGTGTCCTGGCGGCCGCCAGCCTAGGTCCCCGCCTACAGGACGAAACCGCACGCCAGATCGCGCGCGCTGCCGACGGGCCGCAGGCGCTGGCGCTGCTGTTGCTGGCACCCGAGTTCCAACGGCGTTGAACCCTGCTGCAGAAAGGACGACCACCATGAACACCCGCCGTCGATGGATCCAGTCGCTACTGGCCGGCGCCGCACTCGCGCCCTGGGTGCGTCTGAGCGTGGCCGCGCCCGCCAGCCCGAACAACAGCAACCGCTTCGTCTTCGTCGTGCTCCGCGGTGGCATGGACGGCCTGACGGCGGCGCCAGTGCCGGGCGACCCGGCGTTCGCAGCGGCCCGCGGTGTGCTGGCAGATTTCAGCGACTTCGGCACGGCGCCATTGCCCCTCGCCGGGCCCTTCACGCTGCACCCACTGCTGCCACAGCTGCAAGCCATGTACGGCGCCCGCGAGCTGACCGTGGTGCATGCGGTGGGCTTGCCCTACCGCGAACGTTCGCACTTCGACGCCCAGCAGGTGCTGGAAAGCGGCGGGTCGCGTCCCTACGAACTCACCAGCGGCTGGCTCGGACGTGCGGTGGCGGCGTCCGGCCGAGGCGGTGCCGCACCGGGTTTGCGCGCGGTGGCGCTGGAAACCGCGGTGCCGCTGGTGCTGCGCGGACCGGCCGAGGTCGACACCTGGTCGCCTTCGGCGCTGGCCGAGCCGTCGGGAGACCTGGTCGCACGGCTGGCATTGATGTACCGCGGCGACGCGGCACTGTCCGGTGCGCTGCAGCGCGCCCGGGGCCTGCGCGGCGAGCCCGGTTCAATCGCAAACCCGTCGGCCAACCCGTCAACCGCCACCCAGGCCGCTGCCGGCCCGAAGCGCAGCGCCGCAGTCACGCTGGCGGCGAAGGCAGCAGAGTTTCTGCAGAGCGGCTCGCAGGTTGCGGTGCTGGACATGGCCGGCTGGGACTCTCATGCCAACCAGGGCACCGCCGGTGGCGCCACCTCCAACAACCTGCGAGCGCTCGACGCCAGCCTGGCAGCGCTGCGCGAAGGCCTGCTGCCGAACGGCTTGTGGGCGCAGACGGTGGTGGTGGTTGCCACCGAGTTCGGGCGTGAAGTCAGCGTCAACGGCACCCACGGCACCGACCACGGCAGCGGCGGCGTGGCCTTCGTGGTGGGTGGCGCAGTCGCTGGCGGGCGGGTGTTGGCCGACTGGCCCGGCCTGGCCACGAAAGACCGCTACGAGGGACGCGACCTGCGCATCACCACCGACCTGCGTACGGTCTTGCGCAACGTGCTGGGCGAGCACCTGCAGGTCAGCCGCAGCGCCCTCGACCGTGACGTGTTGCCCGGCAGCGCGGCATTGCCCCGGTTGCAGCTCCTGCGCACCTGATGATGGCCAACCGCCAACCGCTCTCCTGCCAGCGTGCCTTGGGCGCACATCTGGTCGACACCGAACTCGAAAGCGTGGCGAGCCGGCGCGCTGAACTGCACGCGGCGGCCGACGCTGCGTTGTTCCTGCGAGACCTACTTTCGCGAGCGCGTGGCCGCGTGTCTTGACCTCTGTGGTTTCGAAGCTGGTTGGCGGGTTTGCGGATCCAATTCCGCTTCAGTAGATGTAGGCCGCGTGCAAGCGCGAACCGACACTCGTCGCTCATCACTTCAAGGAGTTTTCATGGCTACCACCGTACCTGTCGATATCCTGAACCCAAGAACTTATACGTTTCGTCTGGAGTCGTTTCGCATCACTGACACGCGCTCGCTGCACAACGACACCGACTTTGTTTCTGCTGCTTTGCATGTGGGTGCCAACCCGACGATGTCGTTGCCGACGAAGTCGATGGGGGACATCAACAACGGCACGTTTAAGGTAGGGATGGAATTCGCGAACATCAGTGTTCCCGACACGACCGTGGTCGCGTTCTCTTATTCAATCCTCAACACAGGGTTTGCCAAGAACGATGTCGAACAGGCCGCGCAGAAGGCCGTGGCGGCTGCCGCATCCAAGGCCGCTGCCGCGGCCGCCGCCGCACTGGGAGGCGTCGTTGGCGGGCCGGTCGGGTCTGGTATTGGAATCGTGGGCAGCAACGCCGGCGCCTGGTTCATAAAAAAACTCGAAACCATCATCTTTGCCAATTGCGACGGTTCCGTGGCAGCAGGGGATCACACCTTCACCGGTGCGCAGCTCGCGCACCTCACGTCAGGGGGCAAGGCGATGACCGTGACCGACGAAAACAAGGGTACCGATTCGCCTCACGGCTGCGGCGGAAATTCCCACTACTTCGTCACCTGGTCGGTCACGCCCCACGCGGGGCCGCAGCTGATTCACCGGTAATCGCTGCTCCCCTCGCTGCGGCCGGTGAGCTCTACAAATGCAGGCGGTCGCGTCGTCACCAGTGGATGACTGGTAAATCCCCGAATTCACGGCAAGGATCACGCCAATCTGGCGGCTCGACACGCGTCCAGCCCCCGCCGCTGGCAGCGCGCCGACTCAGTGCGGTGGCGGGTGTGCACCCTTGTTGGGAATGCCGTCCACCAGGCCCAGCGCCATCCGGGCCATCAAGGCCGCTGCGCCGCGGTGGCCAGCCGCGAAAGCCAAGGCGCGCGCCGCCTGCGGGCCGGCCGCAGTGTCCTGGCACAGCGCCAGCGCCCGCGCGACAGCGGCTTCGATCGACGGCACACGCTCGGCAGCTCCGGCTGCAAGGGCCGCTTCGGCTGCGGCGGCGAAGTTGAAGGTGTGCGGCCCCATCAACACCGGGCAGCCGCAGGCTGCGGCTTCGATCAGGTTCTGCCCGCCCAGCGGCGC
The DNA here is from genome assembly GCA_030853725.1 of Pseudomonadota bacterium. Taxonomy (GTDB): domain Bacteria; phylum Pseudomonadota; class Gammaproteobacteria; order Burkholderiales; family Burkholderiaceae_C; genus Rubrivivax. The sequence goes on from JALYUN010000077.1 coordinate 2,880, forward strand.
GAAGCTGCCGCCCAGCAAAGCGACCTTCGCCAGCGCGTAGTACAGCGGCATTTCGCCGAGCGTATCGCCGAGCCAGACGTCGGCCTGCAGCGCGGCTGCCGACGGCCGATCTGACCAGGCGCTGCGCCGCACCAGCGCAAGGCCCGTTGCGGCGATCAACGCAGCCACCTCGCTGAAACGCTGCGGATGGCGCGGCACGATCAGCAGCAGCGGCCGCGGCAGCGGCGTCCGTAGCCACGCCTGCAACAGCCGCGCTTCCTCACCTTCACGCGTGACGGCGGCCAGCACGACCGGCCGCATTCCGGGCCAGGTACCCTGCTCCGAAAGCGCAGCGCGCCAATCGCGACCAAGCGCCATCAGGTGCGGCTTCGGGCTGGCGTCGAACTTCAGATTGCCCGCAACCTGGATCTGCCGTGCTCCGGCGCTGCGAAACCGCTCGGCGTCGGCCGGCGACTGCGCCAGAACCAGATCGAAAGCGCGCAACGCCGGGCCCAACAAGGCCGAAAAGCGCTGTCCCCTGGCGAGGCTGCGCGCCGAAAGCCGCGCGCTTGCCAGCACCAGCGGCACGCCTTGCTGCGAGACCGCGTGCAGCAGGTTCGGCCAGATTTCGGTTTCCAGCATCACCGCGAGTGCCGGGCGGTGCGTCTGCAGAAAGCGCCGCACCGAACCGGGCGTATCGATCGGCAGCCACGCCTGGGCATCACCGGCCTGCAGCAAGGCGGCCCCGGCACTGCGGCCAGTGGCCGTGGCGTGGGTCAGCAGCACCGAGACGCCAGGCAGTTGACGGCGCAATTCCGTGATCAACGGCGCCACCGCCAGGGTCTCGCCCAGCGAAACCGCATGCAGCCAGATGCGACCCGCAACCGCTTGGCCTTCGAAGCCGCCGAGCCGTTCTCGCCAATGGCTGCGGTACAGCGGCTCTTGCCGGCCGCGCCACCAGAACTTCAAAAACCAGAACGGCAGGCTGATACGCAATGCCAGGGTGTAAGCGGCACGCGCCAGCGTTTCGCGCATGCCGTGGGTTCCGATCGCCAGCCCGTGCTTCGTTGCGTATGAGTGCGCTGGGCTGCGTCTCAGTGCGCGGCTTGCGCCACGCGGGCGTCGGCCTTCACCGCGTGCAGTGCTGCCATCATCTGACCTTCGATGCGCGCCAGCGCTTCGGGCGTATGGCCTTCGAAGCGCAGCACCAGCACTGGCGTGGTGTTGCTGGCGCGGATCAGGCCGAAGCCGTCGCTGAAGTCGACCCGCAGGCCGTCGATGGTGCCCGGTTTGCCTCCTTCGAACGCCAGGCGGCCATCTGCGATTCGCGCCAGCAACTCGGCCACCACCGCGTGGTGCTCACCTTCGGCGCAAGGCACGTTCAACTCCGGCGTGTTGAAGCTGCTGGGCAGCGCGTTCAGCACCGCACTCGGGTTGGCGCTTCTGGACAGGATCTCCAGCAGCCGCGCCGCGGTGTACATCGCGTCGTCGAAGCCGTACCAGCGCTCGCCGAAGAACAGGTGGCCGCTCATCTCGCCGGCGAAAGGCGCGCCGGTCTCGCGCAGTTTGGCCTTGATCAGCGAATGCCCGGTCTTCCACATCAGTGGCTTGCCTCCGGCCTTTCTGATGACCACCGGCAGGCGCTGCGAGCACTTCACGTCGAAGATGATCTGCGCGCCTTTGTGGCGGCTCAAGATGTCTTTGGCGAAGAACATGATCTGGCGGTCGGGATAGATGATCTGGCCATCTGTGGTGACCACGCCCAGACGGTCGCCGTCACCGTCGAAGGCCAGGCCCAGTTCGGCGTCGGTCGCATGCACCACCTTGATCAGATCCGCCAGGTTCTCGGGCTTGCTCGGGTCCGGGTGGTGGTTCGGGAAGTCACCGTCGACGCGGCTGTACAGGTCGACGACTTCGCAGCCCAACGCGCGCAGGATCGCCGGGCCGGAGGCACCTGGAATGCCGTTGCCGGAGTCGACGACGATCTTCATCGGCCGCGCGAGCCGGCAGTCGTTCGTGATGCGGGCGCTGTACTCGGGGCCGATGTCCATCAGAGCCGCGCGCCCGCGCCCGCGGGCGTAGTTCTCGTCGGTCATGCGTTGGCGCAGCTTCTGGATGTCGTCGCCATAGGTAGCGCGGCCGCACAGCACCATCTTGAAGCCGTTGTAGTCCTTCGGGTTGTGGCTGCCGGTGACCTGAATGCCGCTGCTGCAGCCATGCGCGCCGCGGGTGGCGGCAACGTAGTACAGCATCGGGGTCGTGACCGCGCCGATGTCGACCACGTCCAGGCCGGTGGACTTCAGGCCACGGATCAGTGCCGCCGCCAGCTTCGGGCCAGAGACCCGGCCGTCGCGGCCGACCGCCACCGCGCGTTCGCCAGCGGCCCGGGCCTCGCTGCCGAAAGCGCGACCCAGGTGTTCGGCGAAGGCCTCGTCGATGGTCTTGCCCACCACGCCGCGAATGTCATAGGCTTTGAAGACGGTAGCGTCGGTTTGCATGCGGGCTTGCTGGTTGCGAAAAGTGGCGCGATTGTAGGTAGGCCAGACTGGGCGACAAGAGGCCAACATGTAGGCAACAAACGGGCCGCGCGCAGCCACCTGCGCTGTCGAACCATCGGCGCGGCTGTCGATTCGGCACTGTGGACTCGACGCGCTACCGTACCTGCCTAGACTGCACCACCATGACGACGATCAACCGTGAACTGCTGGCCGGCTCCTGGCGCTCTTGGCTCGACAAGCGACCGAAGCGCGTCGGACCGTATTGGCTGCAGTTGTTGTGGACGTTGCTGTTGTGCATGCTGATCGCGCTCGGCTTCACGATCGTCGGCTTTGCCTTCTACGGCGGTGGCGACGGCGCTTGGCGCAACCTGCCCGGCTGGGGCTACTACTACGGTTTGAACCTGAAGATCACGTTGATCGTCGGCGCCGTCTGTCACCTGCTGTTCGAAATGGGACCGCGCGTCATCGGCTTTCGCCGACTGGCGGCTTTCGGCGTCTGGCAGCGGGCGCTGTACTACGTCGGCACGGCATTGCTCGGGGTCGGCGTCGCCTGGCCGATCACCATCGCTGTCACCGAACACGGCAACGCGCATGTGCGCGTTCTCTCCGATCCGAACGCCATCGCAGCCAGCGTGTTGATTTCGCTGTTCCTCAGCGGCATCCTGTTCGTGTTCTTCGAAACCAAGCGGCGCCAGATCGAAGCCGAACAGCGCGCCACCGAAGCACAGCTGCGGCTGCTGCAAGGCCAGATCGAGCCGCACTTTCTGTTCAACACGCTGGCCAATGTGCAGGCGCTGATCGATGTCGATGCGCCCAAGGCCAAGGCCATGCTCGAAGCCTTCACCGACTACCTGCGCGGCTCGCTCGGCAGCCTGCGCGGTGCGCACCGCACGCTGGGGGAAGAAGCCGCCATGGCCGAGTCGTATCTGCTGTTGCTGCAGACGCGCATGGAAGACCGGCTCGCCTTCAGCATCGAGATCGACCCCGCCCT
>JALYUN010000110.1 GCA_030853725.1 Pseudomonadota bacterium
CCGCGGGCGGGCTGCCGCCGCAGCCCGCGGCAGTCGCTGCTGCCGCACCGGCGACGGTCACCGAGCCGAGCGATCCGGCAGGGCCCGAACCCGCACCATTGACGCTGGCCGACGTGGCTGAACTCGGGCGCGACTCCGACTACAGCGCTTTCGTCGGCCGTGGCGTTGCGCCGGACGTCCGCAACGCGGCCTTGAAGAAGCTCTTTACCGACCCGCACTACAACGTGATGGACGGGCTGGACACCTACATCGAGGACTACGGCATTCCCGACCCGCTACCGCCGGGCATGTTGCGGCAGATGACACAGACCGCCTTCCTTGGGCTGTTTGGCACAGACGATGAGAACGCAGGCCAGGCAGAGCCCCTTGCACAATCCGACGCCCGAGCCGTGACCGATGCAACGGTCATCGCCGCAGCAGATCCAACCCAACAGCCCCGAACAGCCGCTGAACCCACCCCCGATGAAGACCCTGATCTGCGACTGCAACCGGACGATGCCGCTGGACGCGCCGAGCCTGGCGCTGGCGCTGACGAAGACCCCCGGCGCCAGCGCTGAGGGCCTGGCCACCGTTCACACCCTGTTATGCCGCCGTGAGGCCGGCACGTTTCAGCGTGCCGCCAAGGAAAGCAGCACCAGCGGTGACGAGCTGCTGGTGGCCTGCACCCAGGAAAGCGCCTTGTTCCTGGCGCTGAACGACGAAACCGAAGGCGCCGCGCCCGTCCAGGAGCGGCCGATCCACTTCGTCAACATTCGCGAGACCGGCGGCTGGTCACGCGACGCCCGCGACGCCACGCCCAAGCTGGCGGCGCTGATCGCCGCCGCCCAACTGCCGCCGGCCGAGCCGGTGGCGACAGTCGGCTACCGCTCGAATGGCCGCTGCCTCGTCATCGGCCGCGCCGATGCTGCCGAACGCGCGGCTGCGATGCTGGAAGACAAGCTCGACGTCAGCGTGCTCAGTACCGGCGGCGGCGCGCTCGCACAGGCGCACACCCGCGCCACCTTCAGCGGACACTTGACACAACTCAGCGGCTGGCTCGGCGCCTTCAAGGCGGAATGGCACAGCGGCAATCCCATCGACCTGGACCTGTGCACCCGCTGCAATGCCTGCGTCGACGCCTGCCCGGAAGGCGCCATCGGGCTCGACTACCAGGTCGACCTGGACGCCTGCCGCAGCCACCGCGAATGTGTGCGGGTCTGCGATGCCGCCGGCGCGATCGACTTCGTGCGCGCACCCGTGGCCGTCAGCGAAGCGTTCGACCTGGTGCTGGACCTGCGCGACGAGCCAGCTTTCACGATGCACCAGCCGCCACAGGGCTACTTCCACCCCGGCGCCGACCCGGCGGCGTTGGTCAGCGCAGTGCTGGCGCTACGCGAGCTGACCGGCAGCTTCGACAAGCCGAAGTTCTTCCACTACCAACCCAAGCTCTGCGCCCACAGCCGCAACGAGCAGATCGGCTGCACCGCCTGCATCGATGTCTGTTCGACCCGCGCCATCTCCAGCGACGCATCGAAGAAAGGCAAACCCAAGGGCGCCCCGTCGGGTGGCATCTTTGTCGAGCCGCACCTGTGCGTGGGTTGCGGCGCCTGCACCACCGTCTGCCCGAGCGGCGCACTGGGCTTCGCCTACCCCGGCACGGTCGACCAGGGCCGACGCTTGCGCACCATGCTGGCGGCTTACGGTCACGGCGGCGGCCAGCAGCCCGCGCTGCTGCTGCACAGCGAGCAAGCCGGCACCAAGTTGCTCGACTCGCTGGGCCGCGCCGCACGCACCGGGCGCAGCCGCGGTGGCCCGCAGGGTGTTCCGGCCCGGGTTCTGCCGGTGGCGGTATGGCACACCGCCAGCATCGGCATCGACCTGTGGCTGGCCGCGATCGCGCAAGGCGCGAACCAGATCTGGGTGCTGACTACCGATGAAGAAGCGCCCGCCTACCGCCAGGCGCTGGCCGATCAAATGGCGGTGGCGCAGGCGCTGCTGAGCGGCCTGGGCTATGGCGGCGAGCACTTGCGCTTGATCGACGCCCGAGCAGCCGATCTGGCATCACTGGACACCGCGCTCGGCGCCGTCCCAGCCACCGGCGTCGGCCGGCCAGCCGCCTTTGCGGCGCAAGCCGACAAGCGCAGCACGCTGGAATTGGCGCTGGACCATCTGCTGAACCAGGCACCGAAGCCGGCCGACGTGGTGCCCCTGCCGGCCGCCGGCTCGCCCTTTGGCACCCTCGTCGTCGACCCCGACCGCTGCACCCTGTGCCTGAGCTGCGTCGGCGCCTGCCCCGAAGCCGCGCTGGCCGACAACCCCGACCAGCCGCAACTGCGCTTCATCGAGAAGAACTGCGTGCAATGCGGCCTGTGCGCCACCACCTGCCCCGAAGACGCAATCACGCTGCAACCGCGGCTGTGGTTCGCCGACGGCGGGCGCGCGCGCAAGGCGGCGCGGGTCATCGCCCAGATGGAGCCTTATGCCTGCATCCGCTGCGGCAAGCCTTTCGGCACGCTGCTCGCCATCGAGAACATGCTCTCGAAGCTGGCCGGTCACAGTGCGTTCCAGGGTGCCGCCGCTGAACGGTTGAAAATGTGTGGCGACTGCCGCGTGATCGATCTGCACAGCAGCACTTCAGAAGTGCGGATAACCGACCTTTGACGATGGAAGCACCGCTGCGTTTCGCATCGTCAGACGACAGCGACGAGCTGGCGCGTGCCGAACTGTACGGCTTGCTCGCCGGTCTGTGGCTGCATGCGCCCGACGCCGCTTTGCTGCAGGGTTTCTCGACTGCGGTGACGCAGGCGCCGCAACCCGGCGGCCACCTGGAAGCCCCGTGGCAGGCGCTGGTGGCCGCCATGCGCGCAACCACACCCGAAGCCGCCGCCGCAGAATACGCAGCGCTGTTCCTGGGCGTGGGCAAGCCGGAGATTTTTCTTTACGGTTCCTACCACTTGAGCGGCTTCCTCAACGAAAAGCCGCTGGCCGCCTTGCGTACCGACCTGCAGACGCTGGGGCTGACGCGCGGCAGCGACGCGATGGAAACCGAAGACCACATCGCCTACGGTCTGGAGGTGATGCGCTATCTGATAGCCGGCGACGATGTGGCGCTGTGCAACCTGGAACAGCAACGCCGCTTCTTTCGCGCCCACCTGCAGCCCTGGGTCGAAGCCCTTTGCCAGACCGTAATGGCGCATCCTGCAGCGCTGAGCTGGTCTGCGGTCGCCGCTTTCACCATCGCGTTTACGGAAGTCGAAGCCCAAGCCTTCGATCTCTTCGAGGTATGACTGCGCCAACCATCGCCCCTGACGACATCACCGGCCTGATCCTGGCCGGTGGCCGCGGCACGCGCATGGGCGGCGTCGACAAGGGCCTGCAGAACCACCACGGCCTGCCTTTGGCGATGCACGCGTTGCTGCGGCTGCAGCCGCAGGTGGGCACGGTGATGATCAACGCCAACCGCAACCTGGGCGCCTACGACTCGATGGGTGTGCCGGTCTGGCCCGACCCGTTGGCCGACTTCCCGGGCCCGCTGGCGGGCTGGCTCGCGGGGCTGGAACATTGCGACACGCCCTACCTGCTGACAGTGCCTTGCGACACACCCGATTTCCCGCTGGACCTGGCCGAGCGGCTGGCCACGGCGCTGGCTCGCGACGATGCTGAGATCGCGATGGCCGCGACCGTCGAAGACGGCGTGTTGCGTACCCAGCCGGTGTTCTGCCTGCTCCACAGTAATCTGCTGGAAAGCCTGGTGGCTTACCTGCAGCGCGGTGAACGCAAGATCGACCGCTGGACGGCCAGCCACCGCTGTGTCACCGTAACCTTCGACGATGCCGCGGCTTTCTTCAATGCCAACACGCTGCAGGAACTGCAGCAGTTGCAGAGCACTGCGCGCGTCGCGGGCCCGGCGCGATAAAAGCGCTGCTGATCGGGTCGCCTGCAATCACCGCCGACGCTTCTTCGGCGCCGGGCCGGCCGCTGCAACGTGGGTTGGTCGCGTCCTGGTTCTGGGTTGCTTCGATGCGGTGGGCGCAGCGCGTTCGACGAGCCTCGGTGCCGGCCGGCTGTTGACGAGATCGACGAAACGCCGCGCCTGCGGTGACAGCAAAGCAGCCGCCGGCGTGATCAGGTGGATTGGCGGTACCTGAATGGCAAGGTCCAGTGGCAGCGCGCGCAACACACCCAATCTCCCGTAGTGCGCAGCCAGCGAGCCGGGCATGAACGACACCATGTCCGAGATTTCGAGCAAGGCCGTGGTCACGATGTTGGAAGCGGTCTCGGTGATGTTCATCCGCTGCGACACACCGGCTTCGCGCAGGAACGCATCGAAACGCAGGCGCTGCGGCGAGCCCGGCGGCTGCAGGATCCAGTGCTCGCCGAGCAAATCACCAAAGGCAATGTCGCTGCGCTGGAAGATCGGGTGGTGTTCGCGTGCGACCACCACCAGCGCTTCGGCCAACAGCGGCTGACTCTGGTCGCTGCCGGCAGTCGACGCTTCGATCGGCCGCCCCAGCACCAGATCGACCTCACCGCGCGCGAGCTGCCCGATCATCACATCGCTGGTGCTGACCAACACCGACACGGCGACCCCCGGATGGAGGCGCTTGTATTCGCACAGCAGCGGCGCAAGCAGTTCCGGTACGGCGCCTGGAACGCTGCCGATCCGCAACGCGCCCTGCAGGCCCGAACTCAAGGCCGACAACGCTTCGCGCGCCGAGCCGAAGTCCGCCAGCGTCCGGCGTGCGTAGCGGATCAGCACCTCGCCATGCGCGGTCGGTGTCATGCCGCGCGCATGGCGCTCGAACAGCGGCATGCCGAAGGTCTGCTCGATCTGCAGCAACAGCTTGCTGGCCGCGGGCTGGCTGACCGACAGCGCAGCAGCGGCACGGCCCAGATGCCGCTCGGTATCGAGCAGGCTCAAGAGCGCAAGCTGGCGCGTTCGCAGGCGCAACAGCAAAGCGAGGTCGCGATTCACGGGGCGCGCCATTTCATACATGAAAGTATATGGATGTGCCTTCAATCTCGATTGGAAGCCGCACGCCGATCCAACTAGAGTCGTTTCGATCGCCGAGGCCAACGCGGCGGCACCCCGAATCAAAAGGAGACCCGTGTGATCAACCGCTCTATCTTTTTGCGCTGCGCCGCGACTGCCTCGCTTTCACTGGCGCTGCTGACCCTGACCGGCGTGGCCGCGGCCCAGAGCTGGCCGACCAAGCCGGTTCGCATCATGGTCGGTGCGTCCCCCGGCGGTGGCACCGACATCCTGGCGCGCATGTTGGCCGACAAGTTCGCAACCATCTTGAAGCAGCCCGTGACGGTCGAGAACCGACCGGGCGCTTCCAACACCATCGCTGCCGAGCTGACCACCCGCGCCGAAGCGGACGGCACGACGTTGTTGCTGGCGACCAATACCGGTCAGGCGATTGCGCCCCACGTGCTCAAGTTGAAGTACGACCCGCTCAAGGGGCTGCAGCCGATTGGGCTGGTTGCGGTCATGCCGAACGTGCTGGTCGTGCCGGCGCAATCGCCGATCAAGAACGTGCGCGAACTGATTGCAGCGATGAAGGCCAGGCCCGGTGACATGAAATACGCGTCGTCCGGCATCGGCAGCACGCAACACGTTGGCGCCGAGGCCTTCAATCTAGCCGCTGGTACCCAGTCGATTCACGTGCCGTACAAGGGCAGTTCGCAGGCCCATATCGACTTGATGTCGGGCCAGGTCGACATGATGTTCGATTCGGCTTCTTCCGCAACCGGCCAGATCAAATCCGGCAAATTGCGGGCCCTGGCGGTGGCCGCACCCAAACGCGCTGCCGCGATGCCGGACGTGCCGACCCTGGCCGAAGAAGGCGTCAAGGGCGCCGATGTCAATACCTGGTATGGCCTGTACGCGACCGCTGGAACGCCGCCCGCCGTAGTGGCACAGCTTCACGAGGCGCTGATGGGCGCCCTGAAAGCCCCCGATGTGCAGGCCCGCATCCAGGCCCTGGGTGGAGAAACCGAAGCGATGAGCGTCGCGGCATTCGGGCAAATGAACCAGAGCGAATTCGAGCGATACGGCAAGCTCGTCAAAGCGGCCGGCATCAAGGCCGAGTGAGCGCCAGTCACTCGTTGATCAGCTAACGAAGGAGCATTCATGAGAACCGAACGTCCCCGCCTCGCCGTGCTGCTGGGCGACCCCGCTGGCGTCGGCCCCGAAATGGCGGTCAAGTTGCTGGCAAGGCCAGAGAACCGCGAGGCCGCCGACTTGCTGCTGATCACCGATCCGGTCATGCTGGCCGACGCCGAGCGCATCGCCGGCGTCAAGCTGCAGGTGTTGCAGGTCGAGAGCCTGGACGGCGTGCGCTTCGAGCCCGGAAAGGTGTCGTTGCTGGAGCAAGACTGGCTCGGCGGCAAAACGCCGCCGTTGGGCGAGTGCACGCTGGAAGCCGGCCGCGCCGCATTCGCAGCGCTCGAACTGGCGGTGCAAGCGGTTCAGCGCGGTGTCTGCGACGGCATTGTTTTCGCGCCGCTCAACAAGCATTCGCTGCGCCTGGGCGGCTTGACCGAAGAAGACGAGCTGCGCCACATGGCCGTGCGCTTCGCCGTGCCGGGGTTCGTCTGTGAGTTCAACATGACGAACAACCTGTGGACCTCACGCGTGACATCGCACGTGCCGATTCGCGAAGTGGCGGACCTGATCACCACCCACGGCGTGGTCGAGGCGGTCAAGATCGTCGACGCCGCGCTGCGACAGGCCGGCATCGAACAGCCCCGCATCGCGGTGTCGGGCCTGAACCCGCACGCGGGCGATGGCGGCTCGATCGGCCGCGAAGAGATCGAGGTGATCGAGCCGGCCGTGAAGCAGGCACAGGCCTTGGGCCTGGATGCGCGCGGACCCTTTTCGCCCGACACCGTGTTCATCGCAGCGCGCCGCGGTGACTACGATGCGGTGGTATCGATGTTCCACGACCAGGGGCAGATCGCGATGAAGCTGATGGGCTTCGACCGCGGTGTGACTCTGCACGGCGGCCTGCCGGTGCCGGTGGTGACGTCCGCGAGCGGCAGTGCCTTCGATATTGCGGGCCAGGGCATTGCAAACGTCGAAGGGTTGCAGGAGGCCTTCAACCTGGCACTGCGAATGACCACCGGCCGCAAGCAGGCAGTGGCCGCTTAACGCGGGTCTTCAGACTGGACGCCGATGGCCGTCTGCGAGGCGGACGTCGGCTTCAACGGACACTGGCGCACCTGCGGTGCGGCGCGCCGCACCCGCCTGCGCTTTTCCCCGGCGAAAGCGCCACCACGGCAAGGCCCGCGTCAGCGACAGCACTTCACCACTGTCGGCGGCGGCATAGCCCGGCAGCGCCGCCACCAGGGCCGCCCAGTCGGCGCTGTGCAGCACCTCGCGCAGCTTGCGCACCGGCGGCTCGTCCAGCGCGTCCCGCAAGCAGACCAGGTGGTACTGCTCGTCGGCCAGCGGCACGAAGTCCAGGCCGAATCGCAAGGCCGCGGCTTCGATGCCGAGACCCGCGTCGGCAGCGCCACTGGCCACCGCTGCGGCCACGGCGAGGTGGCTGTCCTCGGCCACGGCGGACACGGCGTCGAGAGCGTCGGCCGCCAGCCCTTGTTGCCACAACAGATGCTCCAGCAGCAGCCGCGTGCCCGAGCCCGCTTGCCGCCCGACGAAGCGCGCGCCGAGCCCCGCCACATCAGCCAGCGACTGCAATTGCAGCGGATTGCCGGGCGCCACCATCAAGCCCTGGCGCCGCCGTGAACAGCCGATCAGCTTGTGGCGGCCGGGCTTTAGCAGCGGCTTCAACTGACGCGCGAACAACGAGCCTTCCTGCACGCCCGCGGGCACATGAAAGCCGGCCACGGTGCAGCGTCCCGCCGCCAGCGCCCGCAGCGCGTCCAGACTGCCGGCAAAGCGCAGGTCGATGTGCAGACCATGGCTGGCACTGGCGCGTTCGCGCAACCGCGGCAGTGCCAGGTCGTGGCTGGCGTAGATCGTCAGCACCTGCTGGCTGCCATCGAGCGCCGCCGCCAGCACATGTTCGAGCTCGGCCCGCAGCGCTTCGATGTGCGGTGTCAATCGGGCACGGGCACGGGTCTCGGCCCACAACAGCCGTTCGGCGAACGGCGTCAGTCGCGCGGGCTGGCCTTGCGACCAGGTCACCAGCGGCTGGCCCAACACGGTCTGCCAGTGCTTCAGTGCGCCCCAGACATGCCGGTAGGAAGCGCCGATCGACATCGCGGCATGCTGGATCGAGCCCTGCTCGTGCACCGCACTCAACAGGTCGAACAACGGGTTGTGAACCGCGCCGCCATGCTGGCCGGCGTTGTCTTGCTTGGCGCCCTGCGGCGGGTCGGCTTCGAAGCTGTATTGAAGCCGGACGCCCCGCGTCATCGCTCGCCCCCGGCCCGGCGGCGCGGCTTCAGGTGTTCTTCGAGACGCTGATAGTCGGGAACTTCGAGGAGAAGTCCTTCGACTGGTGTGCCACCTTGACCGCCACCTTGCGCGCTACCGACTTGTAGATGCCGGCGATCTCGCCTTCGGGGTCGGCGACCACGCTCGGCCGCCCACTGTCGGCCTGCTCGCGGATCGATAGATTCAGCGGCAGCGCCCCCAGGTATTCCACCTTGTATTCCGCCGCCATGCGTTCACCGCCATGGGCGCCGAAGATGTGTTCACTGTTGCCGCAAGCGGGGCACACATAAACCGCCATGTTCTCGACGACGCCCAGAATCGGCACGCCCACTTTCTCGAACATCTTCAAGCCGCGGCGCGCGTCCAGCAGCGCAATGTCTTGCGGCGTGGTGACGATGATCGCGCCGGTCAGCGGCACGCGCTGGCTCAACGTGAGCGCGATGTCGCCAGTGCCCGGCGGCATGTCGACCAGCAGGTAATCCAGTTCGCGCCACTTCGTCTGGTGCAGCAGTTGGTCGAGTGCCTGCGTGGCCATCGGCCCGCGCCAGATCATGGCCTGGTCGGGCTCGATCAGGAAGCCGATGCTCATGACCTGCACACCGTAGTTCTGCAGCGGCTCGATGGTCTTGCCGTCTTCGCTTTCGGGTCTGCCTTCCAGGCCCATCATCATCGGCTGGCTGGGGCCGTAGATGTCGGCGTCGAGGATGCCCACAC
>JALYUN010000115.1 GCA_030853725.1 Pseudomonadota bacterium
CGTACGACCTGGGCCTGGCCGCGCCCCTTAACGACGCGAGCCGTCTTGCGCCAATCGTGACCCGCTACCAACAGCCCGATGACTTTCGCAATGAAGCGAGCAACGCCGTCACGGTCCTGCTAGACCACCAGTTTGCGCCGTCCGTTAAGTGGAACTTCAGCCTGCGCGAGGTCAAGCACCACGACGATGCGCGGGGGTTCGACCAGACCGGATTCATCCGCTCGGGATTCGCCGTAGACGGCACGCTCTGTACACCAACTGCACCTTGCTTGCGGATGCGCGCGCGCGGCCAACACAATGAACGCGAGTGGAGTTTCGTCGACACCAATTTCGGCCTCGGCTTCAGCACCGGGCCCGTCGATCACAAGGTACTCATCGGCTACAACGGCGGGCGCGAGGTTGCCAATTTCGAGCGGCTGCAGTTCAGCCAGGGGCTCGCGTCCTGCCCATCGCCGACGGCGTTCAATTGCCTCACGCAGAACTTGTACAACCCGCTGTACACCCTGCCGGCGCTGACCACCTTGCCCACCGGCAACCTCAACAACCAGGTCACGACCTATTGGTCACAAGGCATCTACGCCTCGGATGTGATGAAGCTCAGCGAGCACTGGAAGGCAACGCTGGGTGCACGCTACTCCGACGACCGGCAGAAGATCATGGACGACAAATATCACTCGCTGCCGACGCAACGCAAGGAGAGTTCCAAAGCCGTGCCGATGGCCGGCCTGCTCTACCAGCCCAACACGGAACTCACGCTCTACACGAGCTATGCGACCTCGTACGTGCCCGCCCCCACTGCGGTGCAGGACGAAAGCGGCGCCAATCCGTTCAAGCCCACGGCAGCTGCGCAGATCGAGGGCGGCGTGAAGTTCGAAAGCGGCCGCTTCCTGAACGCCACGGCCGCACTGTTTCAGATCGACAAAAAGGACGTGCTCTCTTCTTACGCCTGTACGCTGGGCACCTGCACGCGGCAGATCGGCAAGGTCCGCTCGAAGGGCTTGGAGCTGGAGGCCAATGTGCGCCCCTCCAGCAATTGGCAGCTCACCGCCGGCTATGCCTATACCGACGCCAAGGTCACTGCTTCAGACGATGCCATTCTGTTGGGGGCGGAGCTTGTGAACGTGCCGAAGAGCAGCGCCCACTTCTGGTCTCGCTACGACTTCGGCGACGCGTTCGAAGGGTTGTCCTTCGGCGCCGGCGCGAGCTACATCGGCGCGCGCGCCGGAACCTTGCGCCAGACCGGCGACACGACCGTACTCAGGCTGCAGGCCTACACGACCGCCGACCTCGGCGTCTACTACGTGTGGGACCGCTATGCATTCACATTGAAGGTTAACAACGTTTTCGACAAGACCTACATCGAAAGCGCGGGCTTCGAAGCCGGCCCCTTGCAGGTCACCCCGGGAGCGCCGCGCAACCTCCAGGTGTCGATGCGTGTCAATTTTTAATGCGCTGACCCTGTGATGCTGCGCCAGTTCTTGTTTGCCGCGCTGTTGCCCAACCTGGCGCTGATCGGCGCCGCGGTACAGGCGCAGGATCTCGATGCCCTGCCCCACTATCGCGCCGAGTCTCGGGTCGCGGGGACGATCCGCATGTTCGGAAGCGACCTTGCTGGCCAGATCCTGGCCTGGGAGAAAGGCTTCGCCAAATTCCATCCCGGCGTTCGGTTCGTAAACCGATTTCCGAGCAGCGATGGCGCTGTCGGCGGAATGATCAGCAAGGTTGCCGATCTGGGCCCGAGCGGGCGCGAACTGGTGCTCACCGAGTACCTCATGTTCAACGAGACCTTCGGCTACGACCCCGAGCAGATCGCAGTCGCTACCGGTGCATTCGATCGCGCCGGGCGCTCATGGGCACCGGTGATCTACGTTCATCGCGACAACCCGATCCGCCAGCTCACCCTGCAGCAGCTCGACGGCATTTTCGGCGCACAACGGTCCGGCGGATACCAAGGGCTCAAATGGATGCCGCAAAACGCGCGCGGGCCGGAGCTGAATATTCGAAGCTGGGGCGATCTCGGTCTGACTGGCGAGTGGGCCGACAAGCCGATCCAGACCTACGGCTATGCACTTACCGGCATGAGCAATTTCTTCCAGTTGAAGGTGTTCCACGGCGGTGACAAGTGGAACCCGAACTACCGCCAGTTTGTCGAGACCGGAACTAAGATGGTGGCCGAAGGGCCCGTCGGCGCGACCGGCGGCATCCGGCACATGCTCACCGAGGAACTCGCCAAGAACCGCTACGGTATCGCGTGGACCGGCATACCCCAAGCGGTTGGCGTGCCTGAGCTCAAGATCCTGGCGCTGGCCGCGCAACCAGGCGGCTCGTACGTTTTGCCCACCCGGGAGACGGTGATGGACCGTTCCTACCCGCTGGCGCGCAGCGTTTTCATCTACATCAATCGCGCCCCGGGCAAGCGGCTTCTAGCCCCGCAACGAGAGTTTTTGCGTTACGTGCTGAGCCGCGAAGGCCAGAAGGAAGTGCTGCGCAACGGCAACTATCTGCCGCTCACGCCGGCATTTGTCGACGAAGAGCGCCGCAAGCTCGATGGCCCATAGGCCAAAAGGCCGCGGCTACCAGCCGGCAACCTTTGGCAGGGTCGATGCCGAGTTCAAGATGAAGGCGAAGACCGGTCCATCCGTGCCCGACGCGCCGGGCGCCGAGCCTCAGTCGAGCTTTGCGCGCTGCACCTGAGCCACGTCGGGCGGCAGCGGCAGATAGCTGCCGTTGCTGACGATCACGCTCTGGCCTTCGCGACTCAGGATGTAGCGCAGGAACTCGCGCAGCTTCGGGTCCAGCGCGCTGCCGGGCTTGCGGTTCAGGTACATGTAAATGTTGCGCACCAACGGATAGCTGCGGTCCTGAAAACTCTGCCGACTGGGCGTCACAGCCGCCGCACCGCGACCCGGTGTGACCGCGATCAGCTTGATGCCGTCGATGCCCTTGGCCTGCGGCATCGTGGTCCAGGCGATACCGTAGCGGTCTTGCGACAGCTCGTTGCGCAACATGTGCTGCAGCCCCAGGCGCTGCTCGGCCTTGTCCTCGTCGGCAATCATCTTGCTGCCGGTCTCGACGTATTCGCGGTAGTTCGGGTTCCACTTGTCGCCGTTGGCCAGCACCTTCAACTGAAAGAAGCGCGTGGTGCCGGACGGCGCGTGGCCGTAGGTCTGAATCGGCTTGTCAGCCCATTCGCCGGTGAGGCCGAGCTGGCCCCAGGTGCGAATATCCTGCTGTGGCGCGCGGCCATCCGAAGGCGTCCACTTGAAGCCGCGCATGCCACCGGTGCGCTGGGCGCCGAAAATGCCGTCGAGTTGCTGCAGGCTCAATGCATGGAGCGGATTGTCCTTGTGCAGGAAAACCACCGGGCCGTTCGACTTGCCTTCGACATCGAAGGCGCCCGAGGCGATGGTGATGTCGGTGACGGGGTAGCCGTACACCTCGAAGAACGACAGGTTCTCGGTCAGCGTGGCCTCGCCGCCGTCGGGCGCCAGGTCGGTTACGCCCGTGACCAGGGCCGGAATGGCCGCGTCGCTGGTCGGCAGCCGGTCGTCGAAGCGCACCTGCGGGTGGAACGTCTGGAACTCGGCTTCCCACAGCTTCAACACCCCGCCCAGGCCGAAGCCGAAGTGGCGAATGGTGCCGGACACGACCTGCTCGGGCACATAAGCAGGCAGGCTGGGTTGCGCCGCGGCTGCGCCGGCGGCCAGCGCAATCGAAAGACCTGCGAAACGGCGCGTCCACGCATCGCGCGTCGACTTGGAACGTGGCGGCAGATCGGGTGGAAGCGATGGGCGCATGGCAGTGCTGTCTCCTCGGTAATGTCGTCCCAACGGGTCGTCCCAAAGGGTCGTCCCGATGCCGATGGTAGGCAGCGCTTCTGAACCGTCCCTGTCGAAAGGCTGAACGATTTTTAAGAATCGTTTCAGGTCGCGGTTAGGTTGGCTGCGTAGCCTGCGGGCAAAGATCGAGAGGAGACGAAGCGATGCTGAGTTGCAGCAGATCCTGGTTGCTTTGCGCGTCACGAGGGCGTCGCCTGCTGACCGCATCGCTGCTGCTGATGTGCGCGGCCGCTTCGACGGCCGCCCCAAAGCAGCCGACTGTCGAAGGCATGCTGCACATCTGGGGCCACGGGAGCCTGCACGACGACTACATGGGTGGCCTGGTGCGCGCCTGGGAGGCAGGCTTTCGCAAGCAGAATCCCGCCGTCCACTTCGAAAACAAGCTGCGCGGCAACAACACCGCGCTCGGCGGCCTTTACACGGACGTGGCCGAAATCGCTTTCATGGACCGCCAACCGCTGGACATGGAAATCGAAGGCTACCGCCCGGTGATGGGCCACGACCCGCTGGAGATCATGGTCGCCAGCGGCAGCGTCGCGCTGCCGCACCAAGCCGCCGCACCGGTGGTCTACGTCCACCGCAGCAACCCGCTGCAGCGGCTGACGCTGGCGCAATTGGACGCCGTGCTCAGCGCCGACCACCGGCGCAGCGCTGCATCGGTGCTGACCTGGGGCGGACTCGGCCTCACGGGCAGTTGGTCCGACGCGCCGATCACGGTGTATGCGCCGGCCATTGTCAGCGATGTTTCGCAGTTCGTCGAACACGCGGTGATGCAGGGCAGCCAGAAGTGGCTGGCGCGCCTGCACGAGTTCAGCGATGCGCCAAGCCGGCCCGCAGGCTTACAGGCGCTGGCCGCGCTTGCCCGCGACCCGCACGGCTTGGCGATCTCGAACCAGGCCTTCCACGACCCGCAGGTCAAGGCGGTGGCCCTGGCTGCCAACGAGGCAGGACCCTACCTGAACGCCACAAGCCAGACCGTCACGCAGCGCCGCTACCCGCTGACGCGAACCCTTGTCGTTTACCTTAATCGCGCGCCGGGCCAAGTGTTGCCGCCGGCCGTGCAGGCGTTCATGCGCTATCTGCTGGGCCGCGAAGGGCAGGCCGTGCTGGCCCGCAAGGGAGGCTATCTGCCCTTGCCGCCCGATGTGGCGTTGCGTGAAAGGAGCAAGCTCGAATGAAGACCTTCGCCTGTCGCCTGTTGCTTGCGTTCGCGGCGTTGACCGGTGTGGTTCGCGCCGAGCCTGTTGACTTCCTCGCCGAGCTCACACCGTACCATTCCAGTGGCCCGCTTCAAGGGACCATCCGCGTCTGGGGCAACCCCTACATCCCGGAGCTGGTGCAGGCTTGGCAGGATGGTTTTCGCGCCAAGCATCCAGGCATCACCTTCGAAACCAACATGAAGGGCACCGAGGCTGCGATGGCGGGGCTTTACAGCGGCATCGCCGATGTAGTCTTCATCGGCCGCGAGCCCTACCGGCCCGAGATCGAGGCCTTCGAGAACGTGTTCGGCTACAAGCCCACCGGGCTGAAGATCACCTCGGGCAGCTACGCCACACAGCACAAGACCTTCGCGCTGATGGTCTATGTGCAAAAGGACAACCCGCTTTCGTCCATCAGCCTGAGCCAACTCGACGCCATCTACGGCGTCGAGCGGCTGCGCGGTGCGCCGGAGGCCATCACCCGCTGGGGCCAGCTCGGCCTCCAAGGCGACTGGGCAACGCGGCCCGTGCACGTCTACGGCTACAACTTCGACACCGGCATGGCCGGCTTCTTCCGCATGGCGGTGATGCGCGACAGCAACCGCTGGAACCCGGCGCTGAAAGATTACGACAACGGGCGGACTGCTGCCGGTAACGTAATCAACGCCGGCATCTACATCCTCGACGCCCTGCGCAAAGACCCCGAAGGCATCGCCTTTGCCAACGTGCTGTTCGAGAACGCCGGCGTGAAGAAGCTGGCCCTAACCGAGCGCGACGGCGGCCCCGCCATCGCGCCCAACGCCGAAAACGCCTGGCGCCGCAGCTACCCGCTCACACGCTACAGCACGGTCTTCATCAACCGCCCGCCAGGCCAGCCCGTGGACCCAAACGTGAAGGCCTTTCTGAGCTACATCCTGAGCCGCGACGGCATGGCAGCGGTGGTGCACGACGCTGCCTTCCTGCCGCTCAACGCCAGCACGATCAGCGAAGAGTTGAAGGCGCTGGATTGATCGCGCCTGAATTTGGATTCAGTTTGGGTTCAGCCCGGCTTTAGTTCGCGCACCTAAGGTTCCGCCGCGATCCCGTGATTCCATCAAAAACGAACGGAGACCAGACATGAAGCATCGCCGCACCAGGAAGACCGTGATCGCCACCTTGGTGGTGACTTCAGGCGCCGGACTCGCACCGGCCGTGGTCAACGCAGCTGACGACGCCACCCAGCAGATCATCATCACGGGTTCCAACTTGCTCACCACCCGCGATGCCGCGGCGGTGTCGGTGAAGACGCTGGACAAGGAAAGTATCGAGAAGGCGGGCGTTGCGACCGACGTGCTCGAGATTCTGCGCAAGGGTGTGCCGGCGTTGCAAGGGCGCAGCAACGCTGGCGCGACCAACGCCAACAACACCAATCAGAACACCGCTGGCGGTTCGCAGATTCAACTACGCAACCTCGATACGCTGATTCTGGTGAATGGCCGGCGCGTGGCCATCAGCGGCATTGCGGCGATTGGCGGCAAGGCCTTTGTCAACGCGGCGCAGATCCCGCCTTCGGCCATCGAGCGCATCGAAGTGCTGTCAGACGGCTCGTCGGCCGTCTACGGCTCCGATGCCATCGGCGGCGTGGTGAACATCATCCTGAAGTCGGACTTCAAAGGCATCGACGCCGGCGTGCGCTACGGCAGCGCCGATGACTACAGCGAGAGTGGCGCGTATGTCACGGGCGGTACCGCGGGCAGCGGCTTCAGGGTCACCGGCACCCTCGCCGTCACCCACACCGACCCGCTGTATCAGAACCGGCGCAGCTTCTCCAGCCCGATCACGGGACGCGTCTCGGTCGTGCCCGGCACCATCGGCGGAGCTACGCCGGCCATCCTGGGCAACAGCTTGAACACGCCGAGCGCCACCAACCCGACCGGCGGGGCGGCGACGGCGCCTTCACTGGCCGCGCTGATCGGCAACGGCACCTACAACCCGTCGACCACCGCCGGAAATGCCAGCATCTACGACCTGTCGCAGTTCCAGACTCTGATGCTCAAGCAGGATCAGATTGCGCTCGCGGTCAACGGCAGCTACGACCTCTCCGGTAAAAGTCTGGTCTTGTTCGGCGACGCCCAGTTGTCCAACAACAAGAGTTTCACCCAGTCCCTACCGGTCGCTACTACGGTGACGGTGCCGCAGGGCGCGGCCTTCAACCCTATCAGCGCCAGCTTCTCAGGCGTGAACTTCGCTGACTGGGACCGGCCACGGCAGGTCCGGAACGAACAGGATGCGGTTCGCATCACCGCTGGGTTGCGCGGCGTGCTGGCGAACGAGATGCGCTGGGAAGCAGCTGCGGTGCACAGTGAGAATCGCCTGCTGCAGCACCAGGACAACGTGCTCTTCAAGCCCAACATCCCGTTGGCCATCGCCGGTGGCTACGACGCCAGCGGCAACGCGCTCGCAGGCGGCCGCTTCAGCCGCGTTTACGGTAACTACTCGACGGCGAATCCCTTGCTGGTTCAAGCGGCGTTGGACCCGTTTGCGCGTGCGGCCGCCATCAATCCCGATGCGCTCGCGAATCTTTATGGCAGCGAACTGATCACCACCCGCAGCCGGCTCGATTCGATCGACGCGTCGCTCACCGGCAACGCCTTTGCAATGCCTGCCGGCAAGGCGGGTTTTGCCGTTGGCCTGGCCAGCCGCCGCGAAAGCCTTTCGGCGCATACCGATGACAACGGCCACAACACCGGCCCCGGCGCGCAAGCCTGGCTGGGTGGCACTTTCGCCGACGCCTTCGACAAAGGTCGTACGGTAAACGCGGCTTACGCAGAGTTGCGGCTACCCCTGACGAGTCCGACCTGGAACCTGCCAGCGTTGAACGCGTTCGACCTGATCGCCGCGTTGCGGCAAGAAAAATACAGCGACGCCGGCAGTGCCTCTTCACCGAAGGTCGGCTTCCGCTGGCAGCCGCTGGACCATGACCTGACGATCCGCGGCAGCTACTCCAAGTCGTTCACCGCACCGACTCTGTATGCCGAGTACGGGCCGACCACGACACGTTTGGTCGGCAGCGGCGTGATCCAGACCGTCTTCGGGCTGGTCAATCCCGGCCTGCAGGGCCAGGACGGCAACAACCCCAACCTGCAGCCGAGTAAAGCCAACACGAAGTCGCTCAACATCAGCTTCAAGCCTTCGGCCGTTCCCGGCTTGGCGCTGTCGCTGGAGTATTCGGCGGTCGACCAGAAGGGCTTCCCGGGCGGCATCGGTTTCACGAATATCTTGCAAAGCGTCAATCAGGCGGGTTCGGCGTCACCGTTTTCGGGCAGCATCGCCAAGGGAGGCTTCCCGGGCCAGACGGGCGCCACGCCGTTCACGGCGCCAGGCGAACTCGAGGCCTATCTGCGCGCAGACCCGAACAACTCACTGAATGTCTACGCGATCGACCGGTTCATGAACCTGGGCGGGGTGCGGGTGCGCTCCTACAACGCCAACGCCTCCTATTTCTTCGAGACTCAAGCAGTGGGCGCGTTCACCATCGGTAGCCAGGGCACCATCTTCAAGTCGTACCAATTCCAGGCGCTGCCGTACCAGAAGTTCTACGAATACGCCGGCACCACCACCAACGGCGGCACCGGTGTGCAGGGCACCTTGCCGAAGTACCGCTTCTACAGCACGCTCGACTGGGAACTGGGTAACTGGGCCGCGACCGTCGGCAATACCTATGTCGCGGCGGTGACCGATCAGGGCGCAGGTGGCATCGTGTTCGAGAACAGCAAGACGCTCAAGCCGGTGCGTGTGAACAGCTATTCCGTCTGGGACCTGCGCGTGGCCTACCGGGGTGGAAAGATCTCGATGATGGGCGCAAAAGGTTGGACGCTGGCACTCGGAGTGAACAATATCGCGAACAAGATGCCACCGCTGGCACCGCAGGCCTTTAACGACAACAACGCCGACGTGGCGAGCTATTCACCAATCGGCCGATTGGTCTACGGCACGGTGCAAGTCACATTCTGAGTGCGGGCACGTCAGACGAGTTGGTATCCAACGCCGCGCACGGTCTTGAAAGCCGGCTTGCCGAGCGCGCCTTCGATCTTGGATCGCAGGCGGCTCATGTAGACATCGAGCAGGTTGGTGTCCACGTCGTAGTGTGACGACCAGATCTTTTCCGAGATCAGGGTCCGCGGCAGAATGCGCCCCTGGTTCTGCATGAATACTTCGAGCAGCGCGTACTCGCGGCTCGTCAGGTCGACGGCATGCTCACCCACCTTCACCGTGTGGCTGACCAGGTCGAGCTCGATGCCGGCGTACTCGAGCACCACCTGCTTCACGGTCGACTGCCGCCGCACCAGCGAACGCACGCGCGCCAGCAATTCCTCCATGCTGAAGGGCTTGGGCAGGTAGTCGTCAGCACCCAGGTCCAGCCCCTTCACGCGGTCCTGCACGCCGTCGCGCGCACTCAGGATCAGCACGGGCTCTTTGAAGCCGCCCTTGCGCCAGCGGTGCAGCAGGTCGAGTCCGTCACCGTCAGGCAGGCCCAGGTCGAGCACGATCACGTCGTAGTGGGTCTCCACCAACGCATCGGAAGCCGCAGCGCAGGTCCGCACCCAGGTCACGGTGTAGCTGCACTCGACCAGCCCCTGTTGCAGAAAGCGGCCCAGCCGCTCCTGGTCTTCCACGACTAGCGCTTTCATCTGCGTTTCTCCTGCTCACCGCGCCAACGCGTCTTGACACTCGCAGGCGCTTTTGGACAACAATTTTCCGCCAGCCCCGCAGCAATGCAATCCGGGACTACCCGTTTTTGCCGACGAGCAATCAGGTCATCCGTGCGGCGGCTGCGGCGGCGGGCCGCTGGGGACGCGGGTCGGCAGCGTCGAAGGCCGCCAGCAGTGCGTCCAGCGAGCGCATCACTTCGGCGGCATCGGGCTGCGACGCACGCACGGCCGAGAGCGCGCGGTCGATGGCACGGTCCACCACATGCCATTGCGCCGCAGCACTCGGCTTCAGCCCGGCTTCGGCGCCGTCCCATGCCAGCTCCATGCGTATTTCAGCGATCGTGGACGCCCAAATCAGTCTGATCGTGGACGCTGTTTCAGCGTGATCGTGGACGGTCTGGGGAGGCACGCAAGTCCTGGGTTGAATGTAGCCCAATCGTCCACGATCAGCCTGAAACGGCCTGGCGCGGCGCCGGCATCGGGGCCGGTTTTTGGGTTCGAATGATCTTCAGATTTCAGGCCCCTGCCTGGCCGCCGGAGGCGCCCCGAGCGAGCCCGTTCACGGGTTCGGTCCAGGGGTCCGCAGTACGGCACGAGGTCGTCTTCATGAGGCGGCTGCCTCGGCGGTGTCGCGCAGCGACTTGGTGGCCTTGAGCTCGATCTTGTGGCTGCTGTGCACAACGCGGTCGAGGATTGCGTCGGCCAGCGTGGGGTCGTTGAGGTAGGTGTGCCATGCCTTGACCGGCAACTGGCTGGTGATCAAGGTCGAGCGCGTGCCGATGCGGTCGTCCAGCAATTCCAGCAGGTCGTTGCGCTCGGCAGCACCGATGGGCGAGATGGCGAAGTCGTCGATGACCAGCAGATCCAGTCGTGCCAGTTGCGCCAGGCGCCGCGCGAAGCTGCCGTCGCCGTGCGCCACCTGCAACTCGTCGAACAGGCGCGCCGCCCGCACGTACAGCACCGAGAAGCCGCCGCGCGCAGCCTGATGCGCTAGGGCACACGCCAACCAGGTCTTGCCGCTGCCGGTGGCGCCCGTGATGAGCAAGCCGCGCGCATGACGCAGCCAGTCGCCGCCGGCCAGCGCCGTGATCACGCTGCGATCCAGACCGCGGCTGGCGCGCCAGTTGATGTCTTCGATGCAGGCGCCTGCGACCTTCAGCTTGGCGGCCTTGAGCAGCCGGGCCACGCGGCGGTCGTCGCGCCAGGCGACCTCGCGCTGCACCAGCAGCGTCAGCCGGTCGTCGAAGCCGAGTTCGTCGGC
>JALYUN010000137.1 GCA_030853725.1 Pseudomonadota bacterium
CCTGACTACGGAAGACGACCGCAACATCACCTGGCACATCGAACGCACCGAAGCGGGCGGCCCGCCGAAGTGGGTGTCCGGTGAATGGAACGACGATTTCCACCACTGTGCGCATGTGCTGGCGACCCATGAATCAGAGGGCTACTACGCAGACTATTCGCACTACAGCGTCGAACAGATGGCGCATGCGCTGGCCACCGGTTTCGTGTTCCAGGGGCAGCACTCGAACTACCGCAACCGCGATGTCGGCCATCCATCGGCTCACCTGCCGCCCACCGCCTTCGTGCACTTCATTCAGAACCACGACCAGATCGGCAACCGGGCTTTCGGCGACCGGCTGACCGACCTGGCCTCGCGACGGGT
This sequence comes from Pseudomonadota bacterium, assembly GCA_030853725.1. Lineage (GTDB taxonomy): Bacteria > Pseudomonadota > Gammaproteobacteria > Burkholderiales > Burkholderiaceae_C > Rubrivivax. Next base: position 364 of record JALYUN010000137.1, read on the forward strand.
GATCGAGTGCCTGCAGGCGATCCTGCTGTTGTCGCCGCAGATACCGCTGCTGTTCATGGGTGAGGAGTACGGTGAGACGCGTCCCTTCTCTTTCTTCACCGACTTTCACGGTGAACTCGCCGATCTGGTGCGTGAAGGCCGGCGCAACGAGTTCCGCAAGTTCGCGGTGTTTCATGACGAAGAAGAGCGCAAGCTGATTCCCGACCCGAATGCGCTCACCACCTTCGAAGCTTCCACGCTCGACTGGAACGCCGCCGCCCGCCCGCCGCACAGCCACCGGCTGGTCCGCACGCAGCAACTGCTGCGCAAGCGCCACGAGTTGATCGTGCCGCTGCTGAGCGACATTCCGGCCCACTGTGGCAGCAGCCACGCCAACGAAGAAACTCGTGCCTTCATGGTGTCGTGGACGCTGAAGGACGGCGTGGTGCTGCAGCTTTTTGCCAACCTCGACCCCGAACCCTGGGCCCTGCCCGACGATGTCCGGGTCGATGACCTGGACCACGGCTCGCTCGTCCACGCCCATCCGAAGGGTGCGGCCGACGCACTGGCCACCGGATCGCTGCCTGGGCTGAGCGTGGTCTTCCGGCTCGACCGGCAACAACGAATTGCAAGCGCCGCCACATGAATGACAGACTCGACCGGCTGGCAGAAAGCCACGGCATCCAGCTCGCTTATGTCTCTGAACTGGGCGAACGCCGCCAGATCGACGACACCGCCAAACGCGCGCTGCTCACGGCGCTGGGCGTCGACCCCGAAAGCGAAGCTTTCGGCAACTTCGACGATGCGCAAGATGCGCCGACGCAGGCTTGCGCGCTGCCGCCGGCGATCCAGACGCGGCGCTGTTGGGGCGTGGCCTGCCAGCTCTACGGGCTGCGCTCGGCGCGCAACCTCGGCATCGGCGACTTCGAAGATCTGGCGGTGCTCGCCGACATCGCCGGCGCGGCCGGCGCGGCCTTTGTCGGCGTCAATCCGCTGCACGCACTGTTCCTGGCCGACCCCGGCCGGCACAGCCCGTATTCACCGTCGACGCGGCGCTTCGTCAACCCGCTCTACATCGCCATCGACCAACTCGAAGGCGGCTTGCAGGCCACGGCCGCATGGCGCGCCGAATCACCGGCGCTGTTCGCGGCGCTGGAAGGCGATCTGGTCGATTACCGCAGCGTCGCTGCGGTGAAGCGGCCGTTGTTGCGGCGCATCCATGCGGCGCACGCCGGGTCGCTTCACGAGCAGACAGCGTTCCAGGCGTTCTGCGCCAGCGGCGGCAACGCGCTGAACGCCTTCGCGCTGTTCGAAGCCATCTCCGAACACGAGGTCGAAGCCGGGCGTCATGCCGGCTGGCATACCTGGTCCGCTGACCTGAAAGACGCCAACAGCGAAGCTGTGGCCCGGTTCGCGGTGGACCATGCCGATCTCGTCGACTTTCATTGCTGGCTGCAGTTCGAAGCCGACACCCAATTGGCGCGGGCCCAGACCCGCGCCAGGGCCGCGGGCATGCACATCGGCCTGTACCTGGACCTGGCCGTGGGGGTCGCACCCGACGGCGCCGAGACCTGGATCGACCCGACGCTGACGGTCGGCGCCGCACGCGTCGGTGCGCCGCCGGACCTGTTCAACAGCCAGGGCCAGGACTGGGGTCTGGCCCCGCTGTCGCCCAAAGCTTTGGCCGAGCGCGACTTCCGGCCCTTGCGCGAATCGTTCTCGGCGCTGACCCGCCATGCCGGCGCGGTGCGAATCGACCACGTGATGGGTCTGGCGCGCTTGTGGTGGATTCCCGAAGGCCAGGTCTCATCGGGCGGCGGCTACCTGCGCTACCCCCTCGGCGCCATGGTCGACACGGTCGCGACGGTGTCGCAGCAGAACGCTTGCCTCGTGGTCGGCGAAGACCTGGGCACCGTACCGCCAGGCTTCCGCCATGTGATGGAAGCGGCCCGGATCCTGTCGTACCGCGTACTGTATTTCGAACGTCACCGCGAAACCGCCTTCCTGCCACCCGACGCCTACCCGCCGCTGGCGCTCGCCTGCATCTCGACGCACGACCTGCCGACACTCGCCGGCTGGTGGAACGGCGTCGACATCGGCCTGCGCGCCGAAGCCGGCACTCAGGACGCCGCCGCCGCCGAACGTGACCAACGCGATCGGCGCCACGACAAGCGGGCGCTGGTCTCGGCGCTGGCCGAAGCCGATCTGCTGCCGCCCGGGTTCGAGCGGGTCGCGTCCGGTGAAGACGAGGTGCCGCAGACGTTGTCGGACGAAGTGGCCGTGGCGGTTCACCGCTTCATCGCAATGACGCCTTCGCTGCTGGTGGCCGTGCAACTCGACGACATGGTCGGCTCGCAGCGGCAGCCCAACCTGCCCGGTACCACCGACCAGTACCCGAACTGGCGCTGCCGGTCGCTGGTGCCGCTCGAGTCGTTGGCCGCCAATGAGCACTTCACGCGCATCGCCGCAGCGATGCGGCACGACAGACCGAACCGGAACTGACGGGGTCGCGGCGCTCAGCGCGCCGCAGCGCGGCCGCGTCGACGTGCGGCCTGACTGTCGGCCGTGTCGTCCACCACCTGCTCGTAGAACGCCAGGGTCTGGCGCGCGATGCTGGTCCAGCTGAAGTGCTGCTCGACCCGTTCGCGCGCGCGGCGGCCCATGCGTGCGCGCAATGCGGCGTCGTCCAGCAGCGTGTTCACGGCGGCCGCCAGGTCGCGCGCGAATTGCTCGGGGTGGCGCGGCTCGACCTCGGCATGGTCCAGCGTTTCGGCCGGCACCAGCAGGCCGGTGTCGCCGTGTTCGACCACCTCGGGGATACCGCCCACGGCCGTTGCCACCACCGGCGTTTCGCAGGCCATGGCTTCCAGATTGATGATGCCGAAGGGCTCGTAGACCGAAGGGCAAACGAAGACCGCGGCGTGCGTGTACAGCGGGATCACCTGCTCGCGCGGCAACATCGTGTCGATCCAGATGATCGGGTTGGTGGTCGACTGGCGTGCGCGGTCCACGGCTTCGCGCATGGCCTGGCCGATCTCCGGTGTATCGGGCGCGCCAGCGCACAGCACGACCTGCACCCCTGGGCGGATGCTGCGGATCGCGTTGACCAAATGCAGGATGCCCTTCTGCTTCGTGATGCGGCCAACGAACAGCACGAAGGGCACGGCTGGGTCGATACCCAGCTTCACCAAGGTTGCCGGACTGTGCGTAGGCCGGTACTGCTCCAGGTCGATGCCGTTGTGGATCACCTGAATACGGTCGGCCGGCACGCCGTACAGCGACTGCACGTCGTTGCGCATCGACTTCGACACCGCGATCACGCCGTCGGCATTTTGATAGGCCGTGCGTTCGACCCAGGTCGAAGCGGCATAGGCGGTGCCGAGTTGCTCGGCCTTCCACGGTCGGTGCGGCTCCAGCGAATGGGTCGTCAGCACCAAGGGCACGCCGTGCAGGGCTTTGACCAGGCAGCCACCCAGGTGGGTGTACCAGGTGTGGGCATGGACGATGTCGATGTCGGCCAACTGCCCGCTCATCGCCAGGTTCTGCAGCAGCGTTTCGTTGAACTTGCGGTGGCGCGGGTCTTGCGCCGGCAACTCGGCCTGCACGTCGATGCCCTGCACCGAGAGCCCCGGCGCGCTCAGCCGCTGGTCGCCGAAGCACAGCACGCGCACGCTGTGGCCGCCGGGCAATGCCGCCAATTCGCGCGTCAGGTATTCCACGTGCACCCCGGCGCCACCGTAGACGTGGGGCGGGTACTCATTGGTCAGGATCGCGATCTTCATCGGCTCGACTCCACCGGCATGCGGCCCAGAGCAGGCCGCGGGCCGGCACCCTATCACGCGCACTTGCGGAAGGCACGCGCCGCCGCTGTCCAGCGGACTCTGCGGGTAGAACCGGGGCCCGCGGCGCCGCATCAGCCATCATGATGGCGGCCCTCACGGCGACGCACCACTGCGCGGCGCCGGCCTTTCCTGCCAGACCGGAGAAACAACCCATGGTGCGCCACCCCCTGACCCGTTCGGCCCTGGCCGCGGCCGCCGTCTTCGGCTTCCTGACCGCAGCCAGCGCGGGCACGGTGACCGTAGTCACCTCGTTCCCGAAAGAGCTGACGCAGGCCTACAAGACGGCCTTCGAAAAGGCCAACCCCGGCATCAAGCTCGAAATCCTGAACAAGAACACGGTGCAGGGCATTGCCTATGTGCGCGAGCTGCCGGTGGGCCAGCGGCCCGATGTGTTCTGGGCTTCGGCGCCCGACGCCTTTCAGGTGCTGGCGGGGCAGAAGCTGCTGGAGAACATCAGCGCGCTGGCCAACAAAGACGCGCCGGCCAAGGTCGGCGCCTATCCCATCAACAACCCGCAAGGTCTCTACCTGGGGCAGGCGCTGGCCGGCTACGGCTTGATGTGGAACACACGCTACATGAAGGCCAACAAACTGCCGATTCCGAAGCAGTGGGCCGACCTGACCGCGCCGGTCTACCTGGGCCATGTGGCGATGAGCTCGCCTTCACGTTCGGGCACCACCCACCTCACGGTAGAGACCTTGCTGCAAGGCGAAGGCTGGGGCAAGGGCTGGACCGAGCTCTTGAAGATCGGCGGCAACTGCGCCGCCATCACCGAGCGCAGTTTCGGTGTGCCCGACGGCGTCAACAACGGCCAGTTCGGTATCGGCCTCGTGATCGACTTCTTCGGCCTGGCCGGCAAATACAGCGGCTTCCCTGTGGAATTCGCCTACCCCGACGTGACGGCAGTGGTGCCGGCCAATATCGGCCTGGTGGTCGGCGGAAAGAACCCCGCTGAGGCCAAGACCTTCATCAGCTACACCGTCAGTCAGGCGGGACAGCAGATTTTGTACGACCCGAAGATCTCGCGCCTGCCGATCCTGCCGCCTTCGGCGATGGGCGGCACCACGCCTAAGGGCTACCCGAACCCCTTCGAGGTCGCCAAGCGCGCCAAAGTGCAGTTCGACTCCGAGCTGTCCGAGTCGCGCTACTACCTGGTCTCTTCGATGTTCGACCAGACCATCACCTTTCGGCTGCAGGAACTGCAAGCCGCCGCCAAGGCGATCGACGAAGCGGCCGCGGCACTGGTGAAGAAACCCAATGCGAAAGGCACGGCGCTGCTGAAGGAAGCGCGCGACCTGGCCTACACCCCGGTGGTCGACGCCAGCAAAGCAGCCGACAAGGAGTTCCTGGCGGTCTTCAGCGCCAGCAAGAAAGACGCCGCTGTCAACAAACGCGTGACGGCACTGGAAGACCACTGGAACACCGCTGCGCGCAGCAACTACGAGCGCGCCAAGGCGTTGGCTGAAGAGGCGATGGCGCAAGCGAGGTGACGGGGTTGGCGGCGCCCGCAACGGCGCCGACAACGACGCCGGAACCGCAACGCTTCGCTGTACTGAGACGCGTCCGCCCCGGCGTCTGGCTGGCCGCCGCGCTGATGCTGGCGTTTCTGTTGCTGTTCCTGGTGCTGCCGGTGGGGCGCGTGTTCTACACCGCGTTCGTCGAGTCCGACGGCACGCCCACGTTCGGCCATTTCAGCGCCTTTTTCTCGCAGGCGCTGATGAAGGAATCGTTCTTCAACAGCCTCTATGTGTCGGTGCTGTCGGCGATCTTCGCTTCGTTGATCGCGGTGCCGCTGGCCTACTTCACGGTGCGCTTCGAATTTCGCGGCGCACTCTTGATTCAGACGCTAGGGGTGCTCCCGCTGATCATGCCGCCCTTCGTCGGCGCGGTTGCCATGCAGTTGATCTTCGGCCGCTCGGGCAGCGTGAACCTGTTGCTGGACGATTACCTCGGCTTCTCCTTGCCGATCATGGACGGGCTCAACGGCGTGATCTTCGTCGAGTCGATTCATTACTTCCCGTTCATCCTGCTGAACCTGACCGTCGCGCTGCGCAACATCGACGGGGCGATGGAAGAGGCCGCCATGAACCTGGGCTGCCGCGGTTTCAGGTTGTTCCGCCGCGTGATCTTCCCGCTGGCGCTGCCGGGGTTCGTGGCCGGTGCTTCGCTGGTGTTCGTCAAGGTCTTCGACGACCTGGGCACGCCGCTGGTGCTGGGCCAGACCAACCTGCTGGCGCCGCAGGCCTATCTGCGCATCACCCAGGTGGGGCTGGAAGACCCGCAGGGTTATGTGATCAGCGTGATCATGATCGTGTTCTCGATTGCGGCTATGGCGCTGTCGGCAGCGGCCTTGCGCGGCAAGGACTACGCCACTACGCAGAAGGGCGGGGGCAGCATCCAGCGGCGCCGCCTCACACCGCTGGGCTCGTTCATGGCTTATGCCTGGATCGGCCTGGTGCTGCTGGTGGTGCTGTCGCCGCACATCGGCGTGTTGTTACTGAGCTTCGCCAGCGTCTGGAGCTTCTCGCCGCTACCGGACGGGTACACCCTCGCGCATTACGTCACCGTGTTCCAGGACTCCAGCGGCATGATCAAGAACACGCTGCTGTACTGCGGCCTGGCGGCGGGGCTTGACGTGGTGCTGGGCGTGACCATCGCCTACCTGATCTTCCGCACCGCGTTGCCGGCGCGGCGCTGGCTGGACTGGATCGCCACGGCGTCGCTCGCGGTGCCGGGCATCGTGCTGGCGATCGGCTACTTGCGTTTCTACAAAGGTGTCACCGTGCCCGGCACGACGCTGCTCGTCACCAGCACCTGGGTCATGATCATGCTGGCCTATGCGGTGAGGCGCCTGCCCTACGCGCTGCGGTCGTGCATCGCCGCATTGCAGCAAGTGCACGCGTCACTGGAAGAGGCGGCAGAAAGCTTGGGCGCCACGAAGCTGCGCAGCATCCGCCGTGTGCTGGTGCCGCTGATGGCCGGTGGCATCCTGGCCGGCTTCGTCACCAGCTTCATTACCGCGGCGGTGGAGCTGTCGGCGACGATCTTGCTGACCTCCTCCGAGAGCCACGCGCCGATGAGCTACGGCATCTACCTCTACATGCAGAGCGTGGCGGGCCGCGGGCCGGGGGCCGCGCTGGGGGTGCTGGCGATCGTCGTCGTCGCCATCGGCACCTATCTCTCGCACCGCGTGGTCGAACGCACGCAGCGCCGCTTCGAGCCGGCCGCATCAGCGAACCCATGAACGCCGCATGAAGAAAGTCAGCGTCCAGTGCCGCAACGTGCGGCTGTCTTATGGCTCGACCGAGGTGCTGAAGGATGTGAGCATCAATGTCGAACCGGGCGAGTTCTATGCGCTGCTGGGGCCATCGGGTTCAGGCAAGAGCACGCTGCTGCGGCTGATTGCCGGCTTCAACCAGCAGCAGAGCGGGCAGGTGCTGATCGACGGCGTCGATATCTCCAGACAGCCGCCGTGGGAACGCAACATCGGCATGGTGTTCCAGAGCTATGCGCTGTGGCCTCACCTGAGCGTGTGGGACAACGTGGCCTTCGGGTTGGTCGAACGCAAACTGCCCAAAGAAGCGATCCAGCGCAAGACCGGCGCGGCGCTGGAACTGGTGGGGCTTTCGGCGTACGGCGAACGGCGGCCCAATCAACTGTCGGGTGGTCAACAGCAGCGGGTGGCACTGGCACGCACCATCGTGATCGAGCCGCAGGTGCTGCTGCTGGACGAGCCGCTGTCGAACCTGGACAAGACCCTGCGCGTGCAGATGCGCCAGGAGTTGCTGTCGATGCAGCGCCGCTTGGGGCTGACCACGCTCTTCGTCACGCACGACCAGGAAGAGGCGATGAGCACCGCCGACCGCATGGCCGTGCTCGACAAAGGCGTGGTGCAGCAAATGGGAACGCCGCTGGCGCTGTACGACGAACCGGTGAATGCCTTTGTCGCCAACTTCGTCGGCACGACGAACCTGCTGCCAGGGCGGGTGCTGGCGCGTGATGGCGATCACATCAGCGTGCGGGTCGACGGTGTTGGCGACCTGCAGTTGCCGCTGGCTGCGAACGCACCCGATGGCGAACGGCTGACAGTCAGCTTCCGCCCACATTCGCTCCGGGTCGAAGCGAGCGACGCAACGCGCGACCCGCGCTACTTGTGGATGCCGGGCACGGTCGAAGCCAGCGAATTCCTGGGCGAGTTCACGCGCTACCGGGTGCGCGTTGGCACGCAGGTCCTGACGGTGGATCAGCCGCACCACGCCGGGCTCGGGAAGTTCGCAGTGGGTGGCGCGGTGAGCCTCGGATTGGAGCCTTTGCAGGTGCGGTTGCTGACGGGCCAAAGCTGAGTGCGGTATGCCATTTCATGTCTTTAATGACGAGGGTTTCTCGGCGTCCTGCGGCGACGAACGACTTGGTCGAACAGTTCGTCTACCGGGCCGAGAACGCTGGGCTCGGAACAGCGGAACGCTTCCCGGCTCAAGCCGAAACCAGCTTCGACGAACTGGCTCGTCAACCACTGATGGGCTCGCTACTGGACCTCAAACAGCCGTAACTCGTTGGCATGAGCAAGTGGCGCATCAAGGGTTTTGACAATCACCTGATCTTCTACATGCTGCGCTCCGAAGGGGTCTCGATCGTGCGAGTGCTGTACGCAAAGCGGGACTGGTGGACTTTGTTGGGCATCGACGCATAGCGGCGGTGACGGCCGGCTGGCGCCTGCAGCACCCGGTCATGATTCGCTAAGATGCAATGGAAACTGTTTTCCACTTACCGAGCATTCCATGTCCCCGCCCGCCGCCGTCACGCGCGAAACCCGCGCCACCATCGACGATGTCGCAGCGGCAGCCGGCGTCTCCAAAGCCACCGTCTCGCGCTTCTTGAACCACCGCGATACGCGGCTGTCGCCGCAGATCGCGGCGCGGGTCGAGAAAGCGGTGACTGCCCTCGCGTACCAGCCAAACCCGATGGCTCAGGCGCTCAAGCGCGGTCGGTCACGGCTGATCGGCTTGGTGGTGGCCGACATCGCGAACCCGTATTCGGTGGCAGTACTGCGCGGTGCCGAGAAAGCGGCGCAGGAAGCGGGCTACTTGGTGATGCTGTTCAACCTGGCGAATGTCGGTGAGCGTGAACGCCGTGGCATCGAGGCGCTGGCGTCTTACCAGGTCGAAGGCTTCATTCTGAACACGCTCGGCTCCGACGCGAGCGCTGCCGGCGAGGTTGCACGCCACGGCAAGCCCGCGGTGCTGGTCGACCGCAAACACCCGGCGATGCAGTCCGACTTCGTCTCGCTCGACAACCCCGACGCGGTGCGGCAGGCCGTATCGCACCTGCTGGCGCAGGGCTGGCGCGAGTTGCTGTACGTGACCGAGCCGATGGCCGGCGTCAGTTCGCGTGTGGAGCGCGCCGCGGCATTCGAGGCGCTCTGCGCCAGCGCAACGCGCGGCACCGGCGGGCGCGTGGTGGAAGTCGCCGACGGTGCCGACGCCGCACTCGACACCGCGCTGAAGGCGCTGAAGCGGCGCGCCGGGCGCAGACCGATGGCGGTGTTGTCGAGCAACGCGCCGGTCACCTTGCGCGTGGTGGCAGCGGCGGCGCGCAGGGGTTGGACGATCGGCCGCGACCTGGGCTTCGTCGGAATCGATGAAACCGACTGGGCACCGCTGGTCGCCTCGGGGCTCAGCACCATCGAGCAGCCCACCGACGACATCGGCCGCGTCGCGGCACGCTGTCTATTGGAACGCTTGCAAGGCCACGACCTGCCGCCCCGGCAGATCGTGCTGGCGGGCAAGCTGATTGCCCGTGGTTCCTCATTGCGACCGACGCCATGACTGCGATCCGGGTAAACCCGACTGGCGGGTTGAAACCGGTTTCTTAAGATGGAAACCGGTTTCATAGATTTGCTCTCCAGACCTTCTCGGCCGCGCCCTCCGCGCCCCACCCGATGAACTACCAGTTCCAGTTCGCCGAAGTTTTCGCTGCGTGGCCTTTGCTGCTGAAGGGCACGTGGATCACGGTCCAGCTCTCGCTCACGGCCACCGTGCTGGGTCTGGTGGTGGCCATCGTTTGCGCCTGGGGCAAGACCGCCGGGCCGAAGCCGCTGCGCGGGCTGATCCAGGTCTATATCGAGTTGATCCGCAACACGCCGTTCCTGGTGCAGTTGTTCTTCTTTTTCTTCGCGCTGCCCTCGATCGGGCTGCGCTGGTCGCCGTACACCGCCGCGTTGACGGCGATGGTCATCAACCTGGGCGCCTATGCAACCGAGATCATTCGCGCGGGCATCGAATCGATTCCGCGCGGCCAGATCGAAGCCGGACAGGCGCTCGGCCTCAAGACCCACCAGATCTTTCGCCTGATCATCCTGAAGCCCGCGCTGCGCGCGATTTATCCGGCGCTCACCAGCCAGTTCATCTTGCTGATGTTGAGCTCGGCAGTGGTCTCGGTGATCTCGGCCGACGATCTGACCTCGGTTGCGGCCAACCTGCAGTCGCAAACCTTCCGCAGCTTCGAGATCTACATCGTCGTCACCGCCATCTACCTGACGCTGGCGCTGGCTTTCTCGACCGGTTTCCGGGTGATCCAGCGCCGCGCGCTGTCGTACCCTGACCGGCGCTGAACCGTTGCCATGCGCACCTTCGGCATCAACGACGTCTGGTTCATCTTGCTGGCTGCGCGCTGGACGATCGGGCTTTCGCTGATCGCCTTTGCCGGCGGCGCCGTCGGCGGCCTGATCGTGGCGCTTGCGCGGACTTCGGAAAGCACGCTCGCCCAGCGCGCAGCCATGGTGTTCATTCAGATCTTCCAGGGCACCCCGCTGCTGATGCAGCTTTTCCTGGTGTTCTTCGGGTTACCGGTGCTGGGTCTGCAGATCAGTCCGTGGATTGCCGCCAGCGTGGCGCTGGTGCTGAACACCAGCGCCTTCCTGGGCGAGATCTGGCGCGGGTCGATCCAGGCGGTGCCGCGCGGGCAATGGGAAGCGGCCGAGGCACTCGGCCTGCACTACGGCGCGCGCATGCGGCTGGTGCTCCTGCCCCAAGCGTGGAAGATCGCCCTGCCGCCCACGGTGGGTTACGCGGTGCAGGTGATCAAGGGCACGTCGCTCGCGGCCATCATCGGCTTCACCGAAATCACGCGCGCCGGGCAGATCATCAACAACGCCACGTTCCAACCGCTGATCGTGTTCAGCGTGGTGGGCACCGTCTACTTCGCACTGTGCTGGCCGCTGTCGTTCTGGGCCGGGCGCATCGAACGCCGCCGCGCGACGGTGTTGGCACGCTGATTCCCGTTCACTCGTCAGACCATTCATTTCAGGAGACAACGCATGAAGACCCACCCCCGCCGCCACCTTCTCGCCACGCTGGCTGCCATCGGCTGCAGCACGCTGCTCGCCGCGTGGGCACCGACCGTGGCCGCGCAGAGCGTAGACGCGATCAAGAAGAAGGGCTCGATCACCATCGGCATGCTGGTCGATTTCCCGCCCTACGGCACTGTCGATACCTCGAACCAGCCCGACGGCTACGACGCCGACGTGGCCCGGCTGTTGGCCAAGGACCTGGGCGTGAAGCTGAACCTGGTGGCCGTCACCGGGCCGAATCGCATCCCTTTCTTGCTCACCGACAAGGTTGACGTGCTGGTGGCCTCGCTGGCGGTGACGCCCGAGCGTGCCAAGCAAGTGCAGTTCTCGCGTCCGTACTCGGCCGCGACCATCGTGCTGTACGGCGCGAAGAAGACCACCATCAAAGGCCCGGCCGACCTGAAGGGGCTCCGCATCGCGGTCGCTCGCGCCAGCACGCAGGACACGGCGCTGACGGCCATCGCGCCGGCCGGTACCAACATTCGCCGTTTCGACGACGACGCCTCGGCGATGCAGGCGCTGTTATCGGGCCAGGTCGACGCCATCGGTTGTTCCACCACGGTGGCTTCGGCGATCGCCAAACGCGCCGGCGACCAGTACGAAAACAAGTTGGTGCTCAAGCAGCAGTTCATGGCGGTGGCCATGCGCAAGGACCAACCCGAACTGCTGAAGACGGTCGACGATTTCGTTGCCAAGAACACCGCCAACGGCGAGCTCAACAAACTCTATGAAAAGTGGCTGAAGACCGACCTGCCGAAGCTGCCGACGGAGTAATCGACGCTTTCACGGGGTCACCCTCATGAACACGACCACGCCACTGGCCGATCCGATCATCCGCATGGAGCGGGTCAACAAATGGTTCGGCACCTTCCAGGTGCTGACCGATGTCGACCTGCGCGTCCAGCAAGGCGAGCGCATCGTGGTCTGCGGGCCATCGGGTTCGGGCAAGTCGACGCTGATTCGCTGCATCAACCATCTGGAGAAAGTGCAGAGGGGCACGATCGTGGTCGACGGCATCGAACTCACGTCGAACAACAAAAAGAACATCGACGCGGTGCGGCGCGAAGTCGGCATGGTGTTCCAGCAGTTCAACCTGTTTCCGCACATGACGGTCCTGCGCAACTGCATGCTGGCGCCGATGAACACCCGCGGCGTCAGCGAAGCCGATGCCGAGAAAACGGCGATGAAATACCTGGAGCGCGTACGCATTCCGGACCAGGCGCAAAAGTACCCGGCGCAGCTCTCGGGCGGGCAGCAGCAGCGGGTGGCCATTGCCCGCGCGCTGTGCATGACGCCGAAGATCATGCTGTTCGACGAACCCACATCGGCACTCGACCCCGAGATGGTCAAGGAAGTGCTGGACACGATGATCTCGCTGGCCGAAGACGGCATGACGATGCTGTGCGTGACGCACGAAATGGGCTTCGCCCGCAGCGTGGCCGACCGCGTGATTTTCATGGCCGACGGGCGCATCGTCGAAGAAGCGCCGCCGCAGACTTTCTTCAACGCGCCGAAGCATCCGAAGCTGCAGGCGTTTCTGGGGCAAATCCTCAGCTCGAACCAGCAACACGGCTGAGTGCAATGAACGGGGCGCTCGATGTCGTCACCTTCGGCGAGGCGATGCTGCTGCTGGTGGCCGACCGCCCCGGCGCCATCGAAGACGCCGAAGGCTTCACCAAGCGCACGGCCGGCGCCGAAACCAACGTCGCAGTCGGGTTGGCGCGGCTCGGGTTGAAGGTCGGCTGGGTCAGCCGGCTCGGAGGTGACTGGGTCGGGCGCTTTTTGCTGCGCGCCATGCAACACGAAGGCATCGACTGCAGCCGCGTGGTCTGCGACGCCACCGCGCGGACGGGACTGATGTTCAAAGGCCGTGTCGACGGCGGCGGCGACCCTCCGGTCGAATACCACCGCGCTCACTCGGCGGCCAGCCAGTTCCGGCCGGAGCAGATCGACGATGCATGGCTCACCGGCGCACGCCATCTGCACACCACCGGCGTGTTCCCTGCGTTGTCGGCGCATTGCCTGGCCAGCACGCAACGCAGCATGCAACTGATGCGCCATGCCGGCCGCACCATCTCTTTCGACCCCAACCTGCGGCCGATGCTGTGGCGGTCGACCGAACAGATGCGCGAAACCATCAATGCCCTCGCCTTCCAGGCCGACTGGGTACTGCCCGGCATCGACGAGGGTCGTCTGTTGACCGGTGCCGACACACCCGAGGGCATCGCCCGTTTCTACCGCGAACGCGGCGCAAAGCTCGTGGTGGTCAAGCTCGGGCCGCAGGGTGCGTACCACGACAGCGAATCAGGCTGCGGCTACGTGCAGGGCGTTGCGGTGACGCAGGTGGTGGACACCGTGGGCGCCGGAGACGGCTTTGCGGTCGGCGTGGTCAGCGCGTTGCTGGACGGCGCGAACGTGCAACAGGCAGTACTGCGCGGCGCCTGGATCGGCGCGCGTGCCGTGCAGGTGCTGGGCGACACCGAAGGTCTACCGACGCGCGGCGAACTCGAATCCGCGCGCCTCTGACCCGCCGCGCTTGGCTGCCGACCCTGGCCGCCCAGCGCGGCCACGCAAAGCACCTGCGGCTTTCCCGAAGTGTGCTCGCGGCCCTAGCTGGGTATAAAGGGCTGGTCTATGGAACCTTTGATCGCTTGATGCCGACCACCCGCAGCCGCGTACGCCGTGCCGCCTGGCTGCTCGCACCCTGGCTTCTGATCCTGGCGCTCTGGTATGCGGTGCGCCTAAGCGGGCTCGTCAACCCGGCACTGGTGCCAGCGCCGCACGCGGTGTTCCTGCGCTTCATCGAATTGGCCCAGGGCCGCTTGCCGCTGGACATCTGGATGTCGACACAGCGGGTCTTCGTCGGCGTGTTGCTCGGGGTGGGTCTGGCGGTGCCGGTGGGCTTCGCGATCGGCTGGTACCGCAGCGTGCGCACCTTCGTCGACCCGCTGATCAATTTCTTCCGCGCGTTGCCGCCGATCGCGCTGATCCCGCTGGTGATCGTCTACTTCGGCATCGGTGAACTGGCGAAGACGGCGATCCTGTTCTATGCGTCGTTCTTCGCCGGGGTAATCGTGATGGTCGAAGGCATCGGCCAGATCAGCCCGATCTACGTGCGCGTGGCACGCACACTGGGTGCCAGCGACAGCGAGATCTTCGCCAAGGTGATCGTGCCGCTGACTGTGCCGCACATCCTGACTGCCGTGCGCGTGGCACTCGGCGTGACCTGGGCCACGCTGGTGGCGGCAGAGCTGATTGCCGCGCAACAGGGGCTGGGCGCGCTGATCCAGGACGCGTCGTCGTTTTTCCAGCTCGACATCATCTACGTCGGCATCATCTGCATCGGCTTTATCGCGCTGGCGATGGACCTGGCGCTGCGGGCGGCCACCCGCCGGCTTGTCGCGTGGCAAGACCGATTGGCATGACCCACCCCCGAAGCGCCTACGGCGCTCCCCCTCAAGGGGGCGCCCCCCTGCGGCCCGGCAAAGCCGGTTCCGCGGCGGGCGCTCGGTCGTGTCGCGTCGATGTCGCCAAGTGTCTGCAATGAGTACCGACAACACGCCAGTCGCGCCGCGCATCCGCTTCCAGGGCGTCGGCGTCGACTTCCCCACCGCCACCGGGCCGATGACGGTGGTCGACGGCGTCGACCTCGACATCCATCAGGGCGAATTCGTTTCGGTCATCGGCCCTTCGGGTTGCGGCAAGACCACGCTGATGAACATCGTCGGCGGCTTCGTCAAGCCGACCCGCGGGCAAGTGCTACTCGACGGTCAGCCGGTCAAGGCACCCGGCCCCGATCGCGGCGTGATCTTCCAGGAATACGGCGTGTTTCCGTGGCTCACGGTTCGGCGCAACATCGAATTCGGCTTGCGCCTGAAGGCCAGCAAGACCGCGGCCGCCGAGCGCGACACCATCACCAACCGCTACCTGAAGCTGATGGGGCTGAGCGACTTCGCCGACCATTTTCCGAAGCATCTCTCCGGTGGCATGCGACAGCGGCTGGCGATCGCCCGCGCCTATGCGGTGCAGCCGGCTTTTCTGCTGATGGACGAGCCCTTCGGCGCGCTCGACGCGCAGACTCGCGGCGCCATGCAGGACTTGCTGCTGCAGGTGCTGGGCGCCGAAGGCAAGACGGTGATGCTGATCACGCACTCGGTCGACGAAGCGATCTACCTGTCGTCGCGCATCGTCGTCGTAACGGCGCGGCCGGCGCGCGTGCGAACCATCGTCGACGTGCCCTTCGGCTATCCGCGTGACGAAGCGGTGCATGAAGACCCGCGCTTCGCCGCGTTGCGCGCGCAGATCCGCGCGCTGGTGATGGAAGAGTACGAAGCACAGGCGCGTCAAACATCGCGCCCGTCGAACTGAACCAACCCCCGACGGGCAGATCTCTGCCTGCAACTTCATCCAGGAGACAACCATGACCCTTCGCCGCAGAACCCTCCTCCAGTACAGCGCCACCAGCGCCGCCGTGGCCACTGTCACCGGCTTCGCGCCGCACGCCTGGGCCCAAGCCCGTACCAAGATCCGCGTCGGCTATCTGCACACGCCGGCGGTCGACGGCCAGATCTGGCTCGGCAAGGAGTCGGGCGCGTGGGCCAAGCACGGGCTCGATCTGGAATTCCGCCAGTTCACCACCGGCCTGGAGATCTTCCAGGCGATGATCGGCGGCAGCCTCGACGTGCTGTCCACCGGCGCGGTGGTGTCGAACTTTCCGGCGCGTGGCCAGGGAAAGGTCTTCTTGCTGAACAACATCGAATACGCGACCGCACAGCTCTGGGTCAGCGACGATTCGATCAAGACCGTGGCCGACCTGAAGGGCAAGAAAATCAGCACCACCACCGGCACCACCGCGCACGTGTTCCTCGACCGTGCGTTGCGCGCGGCCAATCTCGACCCCAAGAAAGACGTGCAGATCGTCAACCAGCGCATGGCCGAGGCGGTGACCTCGTTCATCTCGGGCGCCGTCTCTGCCGTGGCGCTGTGGGTGCCGTTCGACGTGACGGTCAAGCAGAAGGTGCCGGGCGCGCGCAAGATCGTCGACGCGTCGGCCTTCTTTCCGGAGGCCGCGATCATGGGCGGCTGGGCCGCGCGCAACGACTACTACGACGCCAACAAACCGGCGCTGGAATCGCTGATCAGCGCCTGGGCCGAAGTCAATGACGCCATGCTCGCCAACTTCGACGCCGCCGCCACCACGCTGCAGAAAACGCAGTACCCGCAGGTGCCGCTGCCGGACCTGAAAGAGTCGATGAAGTTTTCCAAGTACTACACCTCGGCCGAATGGCGCAAGCTCTACGCTGACGGCACCGCGGTCAAGTGGCTGCAGCAGGTGACCGACTTCTTCGTCACCGCCGGCAACATTCAGAACCCGGTGCCGGCGTCGACCTATTTCGACCCGCAGCTGTACCTGAAAACCGTCAAGGCCTGAACGTCACGCGGCAGCGACGAGCATGACGCCAGCGCAGGGCTACGACAGCATCATCGTCGGTGGTGGTTCGGCCGGTTGCGTGTTGGCCAACCGGCTCAGCGCCGACCCGGCGCGCCGGGTGCTGCTGGTGGAAGCCGGCGCGGCCACGCGGCACTTCTGGCTGCGGCTGCCGGTGGGCTACTTCCGCTCGATCTACGACCCGCGCTTCACCTGGCAGTTTCCGCTGGAGCCCGAGCCCGCTACCGGCAACCGCCAGGTGCAGTGGCCGCGCGGCAAAGCACTCGGCGGCTCCAGCGTCATCAACGGCCTGCTCTACATCCGCGGCCAGCCGGCCGACTTCGACGACTGGGCCGAACAACACGGCGCCGACGGCTGGCGTTACCGAGATCTGTTGCCGCTCTTCAAGCGCTCGGAGCGCTACGACGGCGGCGCCAGTGCGTACCACGGCGGCGACGGCGAACTCGGCGTCAGCGACCTGCGCAACGATCATCCGTATTGCGATGCGTGGCTCGCCGCCGGGGCCGAAGCCGGCTATCCGCTGACCGATGATTTCAACGGCACGCAAAGCGACGGCCTGGGTCGCTACCAACTCACGTTGCGCGGCCACTGGCGCTGCGATGCTGCTACAGCTTTCCTGACCCCGGCGCAGGCGCGGCCGAATCTGACCGTTGTCACCCGCGCCGCCGTCACGCGCATCGTCGCGCAGCACGGCCGCGCGACCGGCGTCGAATGGCTGCACGACGGGCAGCGCCATCAGGCGCAAGCCGACGGTGAAGTGATTCTCTCAGCCGGCGCGCTGCACTCGCCGCAGATCCTGCAGCTCTCGGGCATCGGGCCGGCCGCACTGTTGAAGCAACACGGCATCGGCGTGGTCGTGGACGCGCCCGAAGTCGGCGCCAATCTGCAGGACCACTACCAGGCGCGCGTCATCGTCAAGCTGAAAGAGAAGCGCTCGCTCAACGACGACGTGCGCAACCCGCTGCGGCTGGCGCAGATGGGCGCGCAGTGGTTGTTTGCCCAACGCGGGCCGTTGACGGTCGGCGCCGGGCAGGTCGGTGGCCTGGTGGCCACGCAGCATGCCGAAGGTGGTCGTGCCGACGTGCTCTTCAACGTGATGCCGCTGTCGGTCGACAAGCCGGGTGACCCGTTGCACCGCTTCTCGGGCTTCTCGGCTTCGGCCGCGCAGTGCCGCCCGGAGTCGACCGGCACGGTGCAGATCACGAGCGCCGATCCGGCCGTGCTGCCGCGCATCCGCGCCGGTTACCTGACGCACCCGCTGGATGCGAAGGTGCTGGTGGCCGGGCTGCAGATCCTGCGTGAGATTTATGCGCAGCCGGCGTTCTCGAAGCTCACCACCGGTGAAGAACATCTGCCTGGCACGGGGTTGAAGACCGCCGCCGCGCTGGAAGCTTTCGCTCGCGCAAAAGGCGGCACGGTGTTTCATCCGACCAGCACCTGCCGCATGGGCGGCGATGCCGCCTCGGTGGTCGATGCGCGGCTGCGGGTGCGTGGCATCGAAGGTCTGCGCGTGGCCGATGCTTCGGTGATGCCGCGCGTGGTCTCGACCAACACCAACGCCGCGGTGATCGGGATCGGCGAGAAGGCGGCAGCGATGATTCTGGAAGACGCTGCCAACCGCCCTGCGCGACCATGATCCTCGACAGCGCGCAGGCGCCGTTGTACCTGCAACTGGCCGAACTTTTTAGAAAGCGCATCGCCAAGGGCATCTGGAAGGAAGGCGACAAGCTGCCGTCGCTGGAAATGCTGGTGGCCGAGTTCCAGGTCGCCCGCGTCACCGTGCGCCAGGCGGTCGAGCGACTGACGCGCGACGGACTCGTCTCACCCCAGCGCGGGCGCGGCACCTTCGTCACCGGCGCACCGCAGAGCGACCGCTGGCTGCGGGTCGAGACCACGCTGCAGAGCCTGGCCGAGGTCTACCGCGACACCGACCCGCAGATCCTCAACATCGACGAAGCCACGCGCAGCCCGCTGCTGCGCGAAGCCGACGGTGTGGCGGCGCCGAAGTACGTCTACATGCGCCGCGTGCATTCGCGGCAGGGACGACCGTATTGCGTGATCGACATCTACCTGGACGCCACCGTATTCGCAAAGCAGCCAGCGCGCTTTCGCAAACGAACCGTGATTCCGCTGTTGCTCGCAATGCCGTCGGTGCAAATCGCCAGCGCCCGCCAGGTGTTGACGATCTCGACCGCAGACGTAGAGGTGGCGCGGCATCTGGGCATCAACGTCAACGCCCCCACCGCCGAGGTGCGGCGCGTATTCACCGATGGAGAACGGCGCGTGATCTATTTGGGTGAAGTGACGTACCGCGGCGACTTCATCCATGTCGAATTCGACCTGAAGCCCTGACCGTCCGAGCACGCCACGGGCCTTGACCAGAGGTCGCCCCCCGAACTGCGGGGGTGTGCACCCACAACCACCGATCCCAATGGCATCCGACGCAACGGCTGCAACGTAAGCCAAGCGCGCACCGTTCAGCATCACCTCCAGCGGCGACTTCAGCCAGTTCGGCTTCAACCCGGCACCCGCGGACCGGCCGGTCACCCTCCGCTTGACCAGTCTGGACTTCGGTATGCCACTGACGGGCGTTACCGTTACCAGCTCCCTGACCGGTGGCGTAACAACGACCTTCGGCGACAACTTCGCGCAGTTCGTGTTCTTCGATCAGGCCGTGTCGGCCGGTCAGACCTACATCAGCGCGCAGTTCACGACCGCGCCGGTGCCGGAACCGCAGACGGTTGCCCTGATGCTGGCTGGCTTGGGCGCACTCGGCTTTCTGGTGCGCCGCCGTACGCGCTGAGGACCGGGAGGCGATTCGCACAGCCCGTGCGCAAAAGCCTCAACCCAGCATGTGCTTGCGGGTGTACGGATAGTCCGAACCCGCTGCCCACTGCTGGCGCCCTTCAGTGTGCAGTTCGGGCTTGGTGGCCAGCAATTGGTACAGCGCCAGCCAACCGCGTTCGAAACACATGGCCGACCCGGCCAGGTACAGCCGATAGGCCCGCACCGTGGCTTCGTTGGTGAGGGCGCGGGCGGCGTCGAGCTGGCGCTCCAGGCTGTCGGACCAAGCCCACAAGGTTCGGGCGTAATGCGGGCGCAGATTCTCCGCGTCCAGCAATTCCAGGCCAGCACGCGCCAGTGCTTCGGCCGTGTGGCTGACATGCAGCAATTCGCCGCCGGGGAAGATGTTCCTGCTGATGAAGTCACCCATGCCGGCGCCGAGCTGGTCGTTGTCGACCCCGCCGGCAGCAATGGCGTGGTTCAACAGCAAACCGCCGGGGCGCAGCAGGCGGTTCAGCACATCGAAATAAGTCTGGGCCTGTGCACTGCCCACGTGCTCGAACATGCCGACCGAGGCGATACGGTCGAACTCGGCTGAGCCTTGCAGCTCACGGTAGTCCAGCAGTTGCACCTGCACCTGCCCGTTGAGCCCGGCCGCATCGATCAACGACTGCACATGGGCGTGCTGGTTGCGTGACGCGGTAATGCCCAGGCCGCGCACGCCGTAGTGCTGCGCCGCCCACATCAAGAGGCCGCCCCAACCGGCACCGATATCCAGGAAACGCATGCCGCGGCCGAGCTGCAGCTTGCGACATGCCAGATCCAGCTTGGCTTCCTGGGCCCGCGCCAGCGACACACCGGGGTCGGCGAAGTAGGCGCAGGAATAGACCCGCAACGGGTCGAGCCACAGGCTGTAGAAGGCGTCGGAAACGTCGTAATGAGCCTGCACCTGACGCCGGTCGCGCGCCGGGCTGTGGTGTTGCCAACGCGAGCGCAGGTGATTCAGCCAGTGCACCCACGGCAGCGGCCTGCCCCGTGCGACCGGGTTGCCTGCGAGTGCGCCGGCCACGGCCATGACATCAGAGAGGGAACCTTCGATATCCAGGTCGCCGCGCACATAGGCGTCGGCCAGCGTGCCGATACGCCCACTGGCCAGGTATTTCAGCAATTGCCGGTTGCGCAGCCTCAGCAGTACCGAAGAGCCGGGCGCGCCGGCCTGGCCGCCGGGCCATTGCAAATTGACCCCGCCGGGAAGTTGCGCCAGGCGCGTGTCGATGAAGCGGGTCCATGAAGGCATGGGGCATGTCCGGTTCGGCAAGATCGAAATCTTGCGCCTACAACGGCCTCGTTTTCAACCCGGACAGCGACTGACCCCGCCTGCGAAGCGGGGATTGCGAGTAACGCAGCCGGCCGGAGGCCCCCGCGTCAACCGGGCGCGAAGCCGCGCAGCAGCAGACTCGCGCCGCTGGCAATCAGCAATATCCAGATTACCTGCACCGCGCGCGCGGTGGGGATGCGTGCGTGCAGCACGCTGCCCACCGCGAAGCCCACCAGAGCACACGGCATCAGCACCAGTGCCAGGCTCAACAACCCCTGCTGCCCATAGAAGCCCTCGGCGCTGAAGAGCAGCAGCCGGACCAGCGCGGTGCTGAAGATCAGCACGCCGATGGTCGCGC
This sequence comes from Pseudomonadota bacterium, assembly GCA_030853725.1. Taxonomy (GTDB): domain Bacteria; phylum Pseudomonadota; class Gammaproteobacteria; order Burkholderiales; family Burkholderiaceae_C; genus Rubrivivax. The sequence continues at coordinate 21,442 of JALYUN010000137.1, forward strand.
GGAGTTCCACCTTGTCCGCAATCCGGCGCGCCAAATAGACCGTGTAGATCGGCCCGCCAGTGCCGTACAACGCCGTGAAAGCACCACCCACCAGGCCGGCAGGCACAGCCCAGCGCACCGAGATCGGCGCCGGTGTGCCGCGGCGCAGCAGGCTCCAAAGCGCGAACACGATCAGAAACAAGCCCAGCAGCGGCAACAACCAGCGCTCGGGCGCGCGTGCCAGCACCAGCACGCCGCCCAACATGCCCACGCACAAGATCGGCAGCAGGCGCTTGAGTTCGGCCAGGTTCAGCCGCTTGCGGTTGCGCAGCCCCAGCAGTGCGCCGGCGCACAAGTCGAACAGCAGCATCATTGGCACCGCGAAGCGCAGCGGAAACACATGCACCAGCAGCGGCACCGCAATCACCGACGAGCCGAAACCCGTCAAACCGTAAACCACGTAGCCGAGCAACACGGCCCCGGCCGCGACTCCCAGTTGCGCAGTGGACAGGTCGAGCACGCGCGGTTCAGCGCGTGATTTTCGGCGCCGGCACGCCTTCGATCATGGCGTTGATGCAGGCCGGCAGACCGCTGGCGTGCGCCGCCTGCACGGCCGCGCCCATCTGCGCTGCTTCGGTGACGCAGGCGCCATGCGCGCCGAAGGCCTGCGCCACGGCGTCGTAGCGCGTGGGCAGCAGTTCGCAGCCGACCATGCGTTCGGGCCCGTAGTCGCGCAACTGGATTTGGTATTCGGCGTTCCATCGCGCGTCGTTGCCCACCACTGCCACGAACGGCAGCCGGTAGCGCACCGCCGTGTCGAACTCGGCGATGTGAAAGCCTACGGTGCCGTCGCCCATGACCGCCACCACCGGCGCCGAACTTTCGGCACAACGTGCCCCCAGCGCATACGGCAGGCCTGAGCCAATCGAGCCGGCCACGCCGTTGATGACGCGGTGCGGCGCGCTCAGGCACGCGCTGGCCCACTGGCCGATTTCGCCGCCATCACAGACCAGCACCGCGTCGGAATGGCTGTCCAGCAGACGCTGCAACGGTCTGAGCATCTGCACCGGATGCAGCCGACCCGACTGCGCAGATTGCGCGGTGTCCCAAGCTGCGGGGCGGTAGGCCACTGCGCTGCGAACTTCTTCCTGCCATTCGCGGCTGGCGGGCTTGCGAGCCGCGCGAATCAAGGCGCCGATGGCCAGAAGCGCGTCGGCCTGCGCGGTGATGCCAAGCCGCTGGCCGATGGCCCGCTGCGTCCGTTCGATCTCGGCGGATTCGGGGTCGACCTGGTGCACCGCAGCTTCTAGCGGAAACGGCGCCTTGCCGAAGGCCAACGTGAAGTCCAGGCGCTTGCCCACCAGCAGCAGCCGGTCGGCCTGCGCCAGTACCTGCGCGAAAGTACCGAGGCTCGGGTCGGCGATGCCGCGCGGGCTTTCCATACCCACCACCGGAATGCCGCTGGCCGCTTCCAGCGCAGCCAGCACCTTTCGGCCAGCGCGGGTCAGACAAGCCGGGCCGACCAGGATGATCGGCCGGCGCGCCTGCGCCAACTGCTGCATCAGTTCGGCCGCTGTTTCTGGCGCCAGCGCAACCGCTTCGGCTTCGAATGCCGCTGCCGGTGCAGCTTGCGAAGCGGCGTCGCTCTCCAGCACATCGGTCGGCAAGCTCAGGTGCACAGGACCCGGCCGGCCGGAACGCGCAATGCGAATCGCGCGCGCGATGTCGCTGTGGACTTCGGCCGCACTGGCGCAGACCCACGACGCTTTCGTCACCGGTTCAGCCATCGCGGCCTGGCGCATTTCCTGGAAAGCGCCGCGGCCGATCTGCGCGTGCGGCGCGTGGCCCGACAGCAGCACCACCGGCGCTTCGGCCATCTGCGCCGTGTACAAGGCAGAGACGGCATTGGCATGCCCCGGCCCGCCGGTCACCATCGCAATGCCGACCCGGCCGCTGACGCGTGCGAAGGCATCGGCCATGTGCACCGCAGCCGCCTCGTGGCGGGTGTGCAGCAACTCGATGCCGCCATTCAGCGCCGCGTCGAACACCGGCATGATGTGGTTGCCCGAGAGCGTGAAGACGCGGCCCACGCCAGCTGCGGAGAGTCCGCGGATCAGGGCGTCGCTGCCGCGGTTGCGACGATCGGCTTTATAGGCGTTCATCGACGGTGTGTCATTTCAATCCAAGCTGAAGTTGCTTGCCCAGGCGTTCATAAACCGGCACTTGCGCGGCCACGTATTTTTCTGTTTCCGATGGGCTCAGGATCTGCGGGATGCTGCCGCCCGTGTGCGTGGCTTTGATCCATTGCGGGTCCTTCGCCACCTCGGCCAGCACCGCGGCCCAGCGGTCCACCACAGCCTTCGGCAGACCGGGCGGGCCGTACAGCGCGCTCCAGCCGACGATCGATTCCAGTTGCGGATAGCCAGCCTCGCGTGCGGTCGGCACATCGGGAAACTCTTTCAGACGTTCTGGTGTGGTGGTCATCAGCGCGCGCAGCTTGCCGGCCTTGATATTGCCGTTGAGCGAGCTCAGGTTGCCGCAACTGAAGTCGACCGCCGACGACAGCACCGCCAGCGCTGCATCGCCACCGCCCTTGTAGACGATCTGCACTGCTGCATTCTTGTCGAGCTTGAGCACATCGAACAACAACTGCGGCCCCAGATTCAGGATCGTCGCCGGGCCCGAGGTGCTGTAGTTCAGCTTGCCCGGCTGCGCCTTGATGGCCTCCACCAGATCACTCAGATGCTTGTACGGCGACTCGGCGCGCACCACGCACACATAAGGGTTCAACTCCAACAGTCCCAGCAGCGTGAAGTCCTTCCACTGGTAGCCCACGCTCGGCTGCAACGCCGGCAGGATGACTTGCGAACCGACGCGAGCCAGCAGCAGCGTGTAGCCATCGGCCTTGGCGTTCTTGACCATTTGCGAGCCGATGCCACCGCCGGCACCGGCGCGGTTCAGCGGCACGATGTTCTGACCCAGGCGGCCCTGCGCCACCGCGGCCAAGTTGCGCGCCGCCAAGTCGGCGTCGCCGCCGACACTGAAGGGAATCACGAGCGTGATGGATTGGTCGGGATAGGTGCCGGTTTGCGCACCGGCAATGCCGGCACTGGCGGCCAGCACGGCCGTGAGGGCGATGTTGCGCAAGGTGGTTTTCATGTCGTCTCCTGGGTAAATCTGAAAGTCGGCGTCTGTGCGCCCTCGAGGTCAGCGGTGCCGCTCAGTTCGCAACCGGCTCCGCTTGCAGAATCGTGTGGCCCGGCGCCACGCGTGTGAAGCGCACCGGCTCGCGCCGGATCGCCAGCGACTCGCCGCTCTGCTGCACCACCACGTAGGTCGAGCCCGGCAGGTCACCGGTTTGCGGATGGTCTTCACGGAAGTGCGCGCCGCGCGAGTCCTCACGCGTCAGCGCTGAACGCGCAATGACGCGGCTGACATCGATCAGGCTGCGCAGGTTCAGCCAGTCATGCCAGCTCAGGTTGAAAGCGCGGTCGCCGTCGGCCACGCTGGTCTGGAGCAGTTGCGTTTCCAGCGCATCGAGTTTCGACAGCGCGCGCTGCAGGCCCTCGGCGGTGCGCAGGATGCCCACGTCGTCCCACATGCAGTCGAACAACGCTTCACGGATCGGCTCGATGCCACCGATCACGACATCCGCGCCGTTCGAGAATGGCCTTTCGTGTTCCGCCACGCTGGCAGCAATCGCAGCCTCATCGGCCTCGTGCCAGGCGCCTTCATCACGCACCCAGGCCGCCATGCGGTCACCGGCAATGCCGCCGAACACGGTCGAGTTGGCAACGCCGTTGCCGCCGAGCCGGTTGGCTCCGTGCACACCGCCGGTGTCTTCACCGGCAGCGAACAGGCCGACGAGCGCGGTACTGCAGTCGGCCGCGAATTGCACGCCGCCCATCAGGTAATGCGCGGTCGGCACCACCTCGACCAGCCCGCCGGCCAGGTCGAAGCCGCAATCGTCGCAACGCTCCACCATGCCCTTGAACTGGCGGCGCACGTTGTCCACACCCAAATGCGACATCTGCAGATAGACGCCACCGCTCGGCGAGGTGCGGCCAGCGCGCATCTCGGCGTAGATGGAGCGCGAAACGATGTCGCGCGTAGCGCGTTCGGCGCGCGGGTCGTAGCCGTCCATGAAGCGCTGTTGCTCGCCGTTCAGCAAGTAGCCACCGGCGCCGCGCAGCCCTTCTTCCAGCACGGTGCCGGTCATGCGCGTGCCGGTGCCGGCCAGAAGCCCGGTGGGGTGGAACTGCACCATTTCCATGTCGCGCAACGGCAGCCCGGCGCGCAATGCCATGGCCAGTCCGTCGCAGGTCTTGTCGCCCGAAGGCGTGTGGTACTTGTACATGGTGGGCCCGCCACCGGTGGCCAGCAGCACGGCTTTGGCTTGTACGAAGACGAAGCCACCGCTGCGCATGTCGATCATCAACACGCCGGCCAGCGCGCTGCCGTCTGCGGTCTTCACAAGCTCGATGGCGCGGTGCTCTTCGAGCCGGCCGATGCCGCGCGACCACACTTGCTCGGACAGCCGATTGATGATCTCGATCCCGGTCAGGTCGCCCTTGTGTACCGTGCGGTCGAAGGTCTGGCCGGCAAACGCTTTCTGGTGAACCGTGCCGTCGGGGTTACGGTCGAAAAAGCAGCCGAGCTCGTTTTCCAGTTCGTGCACCCGTTCAACCGCTTTCGTGACCAGCGTCCACGCCAGGTCCTGGTCCGACAGCCACTTGCTGCCTTCGATCGTGTCCATGAAATGACGTTCGACCGAATCGCCTTCGGCCAGCGCCACGTTGTAGCCGCCCTGGACCATGCGCGTGCATCCGCACTTGCCCAGCAGCCCTTTCACCGCCACCGTAATTTGCAGCTCCGGCGCTTGCTGGTGCGCGTGCAGCGCCGCGAACAGCCCTGCACCGCCGGAGCCGAGGATCAGGATGTCGGTGCGCAGCTGCTGGATCGAACGCTTGTCGCTCATGCGGCCTTGACCCCCAGCGACGCCAGCACCTGCGCCCGCCGGTCCTGTGCGTTTTTTTGAACCACCGAATAGAGGCTGGCGCCGTGACTGTCCATGCCGACCAGCAACGGCCCGAAGTCGCGAATGCGAAAGCGCCACAGCGACTCTGGATTCAGGTCGTCCAAATCGACGTCTTCGATCTGTTCGATCCAGGTCGTCTCCAGCGCCGCGGTGCCGCCGACGATCGCTAGATACGCACCACCGAGTTCGCTGAAGACCTTGGCGGAATCCTCGCGTAGACCGCCTTTGCCGATGATGAGCCGCACGCCGTGCTGCGTCATCAGCGGGCGCGTGAAGCGCTCCATCCGGTCGGACGTGGTGGTGCCGATGCAGACCGCTTCGTAGCCCGCAGGAAATTCGTCGCTCTTCGGCACCTTCTTGACATTCGGCGCAGTGTGGATGACCGCATGACCGTGCATGTCAAAGCGCGTGGTGCGACCGCGGTCGTACAGATGAATCTGGGTCGCATCGCGAATGCCGTAGAG
>JALYUN010000154.1 GCA_030853725.1 Pseudomonadota bacterium
TCGTGAAAGAGATCGCAATCATCGCGGCGAAGTACAACGTCCAGGCCAGCGTCAGGCCACGGGTATAGCGCCGCATGGCGGGCGTGAAATGTCGGTGCACCCGCTGCCCCAGCGCCGTGATCAGCGCGGTCGAGCCGGGCCGCAGCGTCAGCCCGAAAGCAAGGCCCAGCGCGGCATGCATTCCGGCGTGCTGCAGCACGTACAGGCGCCGCACGTCGCTCACGCCACCGCGCCACACCACCACTACCAACAGGGCCAGCAACGCCGCGCTGGCCGCCAGCAAGAGCAGGTTGCGGCGGCGCCACCCGGCCCCGAAGATCGCCAGCAGCAACGGTCCGAACAAGACTGCCACCGCCCAGGGCGCCTGCGCCGCATGCACCATCATCAGGTGCGAGGCCACGGCATAGAGCGCAAGCCCCGCAACCAGCGCCACCACCTGCACGGTACCCGCCGCCTCGCCCAGGCTGCTGCTACGGGCGGCGCCGTTACTGGGTTCGGTGCTGCGCCACATGCGCGGCCAAGCTGCGCAGTGAAGTGAAGATCTGCTGGTTGTTCTCGTCATCGGAACGCAGCTGAAAGCCATAGCGCTGCGAGACTTCCAGCGCCACTTCCAGTATGTCGATCGAATCGAGCCCCAGACCATCACCGAACAGGGGCGCAGCAGGGTCGATGTCCTCGGCTTTGACTTCCAGATTCAGTGCCTGCACGAAAAGCGCGGCCAGGTCGCGTTCGAGGTCGACCTGCGGCTGCTGGACGGCGGGGGCTGCAACTGGGGCGTTCCCGGTGCTGGGCAATGACACGACGAAAGACTCCAGGCAGGGGCCGCAGAACGTTAGCGGCCATGCGGCGGCTGCCGCAAAAGCGCCGAATTGTAGGGCCCTGCTCGGCGCTGCGCTGGTCCTGCTGTGTCCCTGTGTTAACCCGGTCACATCCCTTTGAAGCGCGGCGCGTACAGGCGGCTGACGGGGATTTTTTCTTGGCGCTGGGTCAGGCTCAAGGTGACCTTGCCGCTTTCGTCGCGGTGCGCGCTCTGGATGCAGCGCGCCTGGACCACGGTGCCGCGGTGCACCTGCCAGAAGAGCGCCGGGTCGAGTTGCGGCAACAGCTCGCGCAGCGACATGCGGATCAGGTGCTCACGGTCGGCTGTCAGGACCCGCACGTACTTGTCGGCCGCTTCCAGCACGATCACTGCTTCGACCGGCACCATCTGCACCAGGTTGCCGGTCTGGGCCTGAATCACTTGCAACCGCTCTGGCGCAGCCGGAGCTGCTGACAGGCCGCTTGCCCCACCCGTGGCGGCCGTACCACTTATGCCCATGCCGAGCACCGCACGCAGTTGGTCCAGCGTCTGTTTCAGCCCGGCGTCCCCACCGCCTGCGGCGGGTGCGCTGCGTTCGGCCAGCCGGGCCTGCAGCCGTTGCACGGTAGCCGCGAGGCGACTGCGGTCGATCGGCTTGACCAGATAGTCCACTGCCTGGGCTTCGAAAGCTTGCAGCGCGTACTGGTCGTAGGCCGTCACGAACACCAGCAGCGGGAATGGCGCAGCAGCGTCTGCTTCGGGCCAGTCTTCGACCAGCGCCTGTGCCGCTTCCAGGCCGGTCATGGCCGGCATCCGAATGTCGAAGAAGCACACCGTCGGTTTCAGCACCAGTGTCTGGTGCAGCGCGCTGGCGCCGTCGCCCACGATCGCGACCACCTGCAAGTCGGGCCAGACCGCGGCCAGGTCGGCCTGCAGGCCGGCGGCCAGCAGCGATTCGTCTTCGGCGATCAGGGCAGTCGGATTCATGCGGGTTCGGGGTTGGCAGCGCCCGCGGCGGGGTGCGCGCTGCACAGCGGCAGACGGATGGTGGCGACGGTGCCGCCTTCGGCCTCGGTGGAGTCGTCGAACGCGAGGCTGGCGCGGTCAGCGTGCAGCGTCTGCAGCCTTTCGCGCGCGCTGCGCAGGCCGAAACCGCCGGGCACGTCGCGTGGCTGGGCGGCAGCAGCGCTGCGGCCGATGCCGTTGTCGCGCACCGTCAGCACCAGCGTGTCGGCCTCACGGCGGGCCCGCACTTCGATGTGCCCGCCTTCGAGCTTTGGCTCCAACCCGTGCTGGATGCTGTTTTCCACCAGCGGCTGCAGCAGCAGCGGCGGCACGGGTGTAGCCCGCAGCGCATCCGGCAGGTCGAGCTGCACCGAGAGCCGCGGGCCCATCCGCACCGTCATCAGCGCCAAATAGTCGGCCAGGTGTTTGAACTCCACTTCGAGCGGCTGCGTGGTGTGCTGCGAAGCCTGCAGAGTGGTGCGCAAAAACGCGATCAGGTGGTCCAGCATGGTCTGCGCACGCTGCGGGTCCAGACCGATCAGCACCCGCAGGTTCGCAAGCGTGTTGAAGAGCATGTGCGGCTCCAGTTGCGACTGCAGCAGCCGCAGCTGGTTCTCGGCCGCCTGGCGCTGGGCGGCTTCGGCCAACGCGCGGGCCGTGGTAAGCCGTTCCAGGTTGGCGAACAGCACTACCGCGGCGCTCGAGCCCAGCACGGTCAACATCAGCGTCATGCGGGTTTCGGCGCGGTCGAGCTGCCAATAACTGGCCGAGTGCTGCCCGGTCAGCCAATCGCCGATGCTCATGCCGATGGCCGGCCCGATCGCGACCGCTACCACCAACGCCAGGATGACGATGCGCCAGCCCGACAGCCACGCAACCAGCTTTCCGCCCGAGGGCGCCGCTTCGGGCCGCAGCGCGCGCCAGACCGCGACGCGGTCGATCAGGTAGGCCGCGCCCAGCCGCATGCCGTAGATCAGCAAGGTGCAGGTGATGCCGATGGCAAAGGAATAAGCGGCTTGTTGCCAGAAGGCCCCGCCCATGGCCGTCAGCAGCAAAGTGATGCCGGTGCACACCGCGCCGACAAACGCCGCGTTGCGCCAGCGGTGTTGCCACAAGCGCTGGCGCATGGCGGCTGCGGCGGCAGACGCTGTTGGCGTAGGGCAGGTGCTGGACATCGGCGCTGATTCTCGGTCGGCCGAAGCGGCGGTCAATGGCGTGGCGACCGGCGGTCACCCGCCTTCGCGAATCGCCGCCACCGCGGCGCCAACGGCGCCTTGCCCGGTCAGGCCGCCGCTTTGAGCCGCGCCCGGATCGCTTCGACCCGCTTGCGGTTGGCGCCGAAGTCCTTGCTGCCCATGCGCGACGCCGAACGCACCTGCACCACGCGCGCTTTGGGGTCGTACCAGAACTCGACATCGTCGACGTACTTCATCAACGGCGTCTCGAACTCGGCGTACAGGTAGTCCGATCGCGAGTCGATGACGGTGGCACCCGGCATTGCCTGCACGATCGCCTTCAGCCGCTTGACGGTGGCCGCGCCGTTCTTGCCGTCGATCGGCAGCGGGTCGATCTGCGCTTGCGTGTGCATCGGCTCGTCCGGCCACAGCAAGGCTTGGCTGCTGACGCTGTTGTCGGTTCGCGAGGGCCGCTTCAGGCGGCTGTTCTTGACCCCCAGGTCCTTTGGCCGTGCCCCCATGCCCAATGCCGACCAGATCGTTCCTGCCATTGATGAACCCCGTTTGTCGTTTCGTGTCCGATTCTGCAGCCGGGCTGTGCTTTACTGCTGCGATGCGTTCCTGCCGTCATTGCCGTTGGCTGCCGATCGTGGCGGGGTTGCTGTGCGGCAGCGCGCTGGCCGGACCTTCCGCTGCAGCGGCGGTCGATGGGGTCGAATCCCCGATCGAAGCCCGGTTTCCGGCCCCAGTGATCGACGTTGTGACAACGCCAGGCCTGCAACCCGGGCGCGCCAGCTTCACCAGCAACGATGAGCTCGAAGCCAGCCTTCGCGCCCTGGCGGCCCGGTCCGGCGGCCCACAACTGATCGAAGCCGGCCGCTCGCAGCGCGGTACGGCCTTGCTGGCACTGCATTTCGGGCCCGGCGAAGCAGGCCGACCCACCGCGTTGCTGATCGGCCAGCAGCACGGTGACGAGCCGGCCGGTGCCGAGGCGCTATTGGCGCTGGCCGCGCAGCTTGCGGGTGGCGCCGAAACCGAACTGCTGCGCCGCATCGACATCGTGCTGCTGCCGCGTGCCAACCCCGACGGTGCCGCGGACGCCGTGCGCAACACCGCCGACGATCTCGACCTGAACCGCGACCACTTGCTGCTGCGCACCCCGGAAGCGCGCGCGATCGCCGCGCTGACCGCCCGCTTCGCGCCGCTCCTGGTGGTGGACTTGCACGAGTACCGCGTCACCCCGCGCTTCCGGCAGAAGTTCGGTGCGGTCGAACGCGCCGATTTGCTGTTGCAAACGGCCACCACCGCCAACCTGCAGCCGGCGGTTCGCGCCATGGCCGAAACCGGCTTTCGCCAACCACTGGTGCGCGCATTGGCGCAAGCCGGATTCAGCAGCGAGCTTTATCACGTCGACGCGCTCGACCCCGACGACTTGCGCCTGGCGATGGGCACGGTCGCGCCCGACACGCTGCGCAATGTCCAGGGGCTGCGTCATGCGGTTTCGTTCCTGCTGGAAAGCCGCAGCGGCGGCGAATCGGCGTCCGGGGGCCCGCCGGTCACGCGGCGCCACCTGCAGCGCCGCGTCCAGAGCCAACTGGCGGCGCTGCGCAGCCTGTTGCACAGCGCTGCCGATCGAGCGGAAGCACTGATCGCCATGCGGGCACAGGCCGACGCCGACGTGACGGCGGCCGCCTGCAAGGGCCGGGTGCTGGTGCTGGCCGGGCGGACGCTGCAGCGCCGTGATCTGACGATGATCGACCCGACCACCGGCGCCGACCGCAGCGTCAAGGTCGACTGGTTGGCCGCAGAACCGCTGCGCCCGTTGATCGAACGTTCACGCCCTTGCGGCTACTGGCTCGAAGCGGGTGCGCAGGTTGTCGTCGCGCAATTGCGTCGGCTCGGCCTGCGGGTCGATTCCCTGCCTGCTGCCCAAACGCTGCCGGCCGAGCGTTGGCAAGAGCGCTTCGAGATCGGCAACCGCAGCGGGCTGCGACTGGTTCAGGCCACCACGGTGAGTGCCGAACTGCAGGCCGCGGCCGGCAGCTTCCGGGTGCCGCTGGAGCAGCCGCTGGCCAACCTGGCCGTGGCGGCGCTGGAACCCGACACGCCTTTCAGCGACTACGCCCACCGGCTGCTGCCCGGGCTGTCGAGCACGGCGCGCCTGATGGCCTCGCCGCCAGCAGCGTCGGCTGCGTTCGACAGCGCTTTAGTGCCGGCGCGATCCGCCGAGCAGCGAGCCGAGCACGCCGCGGATCAGCTCGCGCCCGGCGGCCGAGCCGATGCTGCGCACCGCTGAAGACGCGGCTTTTTCGGCCAGCCCCGGATAGCGCCCGCCGCGCGGGCCGGTGGTGCCGAAGACCGCGTCACGCAGGCCGTCGAACAGGCCGCCGGTGGCGGGGGTGTTGATCCCGCTGCCCGGCGTGGTGTTCTGCGGGGGCAGCGTCATGGTCGGCGTGCCGGGCGCAGCCTGGGTGCTGGCCACCGCCCGGCCTTTCAATTTCTCGTAGGCGGATTCGCGGTCGACCGTGGCTTCATAGATTCCCGCCACCAGCGAACCCGCGATCAGGGCCTTGCGCTGTTCGACCGTGATCGGCCCGATCTGGCTGCCCGGCGGGATCACGAAGACGCGCTGGGTCACGCTCGGCCGGCCCTTGTCGTCCAGGAAACTCACCAGCGCCTCGCCCACCGCCAGGTCCATGATGGCCGTGGCCATGTCGCCGATGGCCGGGTTGGCGCGCATGGTTTCGGCCGCGGCCTTGACCGCTTTTTGGTCGCGCGGGGTGAAGGCACGCAGCGCGTGCTGCACCCGGTTGCCCAGTTGCGCCAGCACCGTGTCGGGCACGTCGAGCGGGTTCTGCGTCACGAAGAAAACGCCGACGCCTTTGCTGCGCACCAGCCGCACCACCAGTTCGATCCGCTCGACCAGTGCGGTCGGGGCGTCCTTGAACAACAGGTGGGCTTCGTCGAAAAAGAACACCAGCTTCGGCTTGTCGAGGTCGCCGACCTCGGGCAGCAATTCGAACAGTTCCGACAGCATCCACAGCAGGAAGGTCGCGTACAGCCGAGGCGCGTTCATCAGCTTGTCGGCGGCCAGGATGTTGACGATGCCTTTGCCGTCGACAGCTTGAAGAAAGTCCGAAATATTCAGCATCGGCTCGCCGAAGAAGTGGTCGCCGCCCTGTTCTGCGATCTGCATCAAGCCACGCTGGATGGCGCCGATGCTGGCGGCGCTGACGTTGCCGTACTCGGTCGTGAAGTTGCTCGCGTTTTCGCCCACGTACTGCAGCATCGCCCGCAGGTCTTTCATGTCCAGCAGCAAGAGGCCGTTGTCGTCCGCGATCTTGAACACCAGGCTGAGCACGCCGGACTGGGTGTCGTTCAGCGCCAGCATCCGCGACAGCAGCAGCGGCCCCATGTCGGAAACCGTGGCGCGCACCGGGTGGCCTTGCTCGCCGAACACGTCCCAGAGCGTGGCCGGACAGGCCAGCGGCTCGGGCGTGGGCAGGCCGCGTTCTTTCAGAATGGCAGCGATCTTCGGGCTGAGCGCGCCGATCTGGGTGATGCCGGTGAGGTCGCCCTTGACGTCCGCCATGAAGACCGGCACGCCGAGTTTCGAGAGGCTCTCGGCCATCGATTGCAGCGTGATGGTCTTGCCGGTGCCGGTGGCGCCGGTGATCAGGCCGTGGCGGTTGACGAACGCGGGCAACAGCTCGCAGGACACGTCGCCGTGCATTGCGACGAGGATCGGATCGGCCATGTTCTGAGACTCCGGCGGAAGACCGGAAGGAGTCTAGTGGGCTTGCGAAACGGCTGTCTGCAGTGTCTGCAGCGTGGTGGCGAAGGCTTCCTGGTCGGCGCCGTCCATCCGCTGGAAGTGCAGCCGGGCCTGGGCCGCGGCATGTTGCTAGATGCCGACATCGGCCGCCGACTGCGCCGCCCTGGCGATCGCTTCCCAGGCAAAGAAGGCTTCCTTCGAAGGCGCGTCCGCCAGCGTCCCAGATGCTCACATTGAACGTGGTGCACCAAGCTCACCAGCGGCGCCAGGCGGCCGGACTCGGTGACCCAACCCGGCGCTTCGGCGGCAAGCTGTGCGGCCACCTGCTCGGGTTGCGTCACATGCTTATCCCCGGCACGGTTCACAAAGGCATCGAAGTCGGTGGCTTGCGTCATCGGCGCGACGATAGCCGGTGGCCGGGCGCGTGAACCGGTTTCGGTCGACGCGCTGTCCCCTAAAATCGCGGGCTTCCTTCACGCATCCGAAAACACAGCCATGGCCGGTCATTCGAAGTGGGCCAACATCCAGCACCGCAAGGGCCGCCAGGATGAAAAGCGCGGCAAGGCCTGGACCCGCGTGATTCGCGAGATCATGGTCGCTGCGCGGTTGGGCGGTGGCGACATCGCCATCAACCCGCGGCTGCGGCTGGCGGTGGAAAAGGCGAAGGCGGTGAACCTGCCGGTCGACACCGTCAAGCGCAACATCGACAAGGCCACCGGTAATCTCGAAGGCGTCAATTATGAAGAAATCCGCTACGAAGGCTATGGCCTGGGCGGCGCCGCTGTGATCGTCGACTGCATGACCGACAACCGCGTGCGTACCGTGGCAGAGGTGCGCCACGCATTCAGCAAGTGCGGTGGCAACCTGGGCACCGAAGGCTCGGTGGCATTCCAGTTCCGGCATTGCGGGCAGTTCGTGTTCGCGCCCGGCACGTCGGAAGACAAGTTGATGGAAGTGGCGCTGGAGGCCGGCGCCGACGACGTTGTCACCGACGCAGACAGCGCGATCGAGGTGCTGTGTGGCGTGCCGGAATTCGAGGCCGTGAAAACCGCATTGGAAGCCGCGGGCTTCAAACCCGAAGTGGCCGAGGTCACGATGCGCGCCGAGAATCCGGTCGATCTGGAAGGCGAAGAGGCCACCGGCATGCAGAAATTGCTGGACATGATCGAGGACCTGGACGACGTGCAAGACGTCTATCACAACGCAAATTTATGACCGCGGGCTACAGCGCTTCATGAAGGTCCTGGTGATCGGCGCTGGCGGGCGTGAACATGCGCTGGCCTGGAAGCTGGCGCAGAGCGAGCGGGTGCAGACGGTCTACGTCGCGCCCGGTAACGGCGGCACGGCAGCCGACCCGCGGCTGCGCAACGTGCCGCTGACCGACCCGGTGGGTTGGGCCGATTTCGCGGCGGCCGAAAAAATCGCCCTGACCGTGGTTGGGCCCGAAGCGCCGCTGGCAGCCGGCGTGGTCGACTTGTTCAGGAGCCGCGGGTTGCGGATCTTCGGCCCGACCCAGGCTGCGGCTCAATTGGAAAGCTCGAAAAGCTACGCCAAGGCGTTCATGCAGCGCCACGGCATTCCGACGGCGCTGTATGCCTGCTTCACCGATGCCGCCGCGGCCCATGCCCACATCGAAGCGCGAGGCGCACCGATCGTGGTCAAGGCCGACGGGCTGGCCGCGGGCAAAGGCGTGGTGGTGGCCCTGACGGCCGACGAGGCCCATGCCGCCGTCGACCAGATGTTGAAATCAGAGCCGGAACGCAAGGAAGGCCGAGTGGCGCGGATCGTCATCGAAGATTTCATGGAAGGCGAGGAAGCCAGCTTCATCGTGCTGTGCGACGGGCAGCATGCAGCGCCGCTCGCCACCAGCCAGGACCACAAGCGCATCGGCGATGGCGACACGGGGCCCAACACCGGCGGCATGGGCGCCTATTCTCCGGCGCCGGTGGTGACCCCCAATGTCCATGCGCGCGTCATGCAGGAAATCATTTACCCCACGCTCGCCGGCATGGTCAAAGACGGCGTGCCGTTCACCGGCTTCCTTTACGCCGGACTGATGATCGATGCCCAGGGGCGGCCGCGCACCGTCGAATTCAACTGCCGCCTCGGTGACCCCGAAGCGCAACCGATCCTGATGCGTTTGAAGAGCGACTTGTTCGAATTGTTGATGCGCGCCACCGAAGGTCGGCTGGCCGAAGCCGAGCTGCAGTGGGACCGGCGCGTGGCGCTCGGCGTGGTGTTGGCGGCCAGGGGCTACCCTGGGGCACCGGTCTACGGCGATGCGATCAGCGGCCTGCCGGCGGACGATCCCGAACTGCAGGTCTTCCACAGCGGCACCGCGCTGCGCGAAGGCCGACTCGTCAGCAGCGGCGGCCGCGTGCTGTGCGTGACGGCGCTGGCCGATTCGGTGCGGCTGGCGCAGCAACGCGCGCTGCAGGCCGTGCGTGGGATTCACTTCGAAGGTGCGCAGTGGCGCAACGATATCGGCCAACGCGCCATCAAGCCGCAGGCCAGTTGAAGACACCATGACCGACATTCCGGCGGTTCGTGCCTACCTGCTGGGCCTGCAGACGCGCATCGTGGCTGCGCTGCAGGACGAAGATGGCCTGCCGTTTCGCAGCGACGGCTGGACTCGCCCGGCCGGCAGCGCCCTGCAAGGGGATGGTTTGTCGCAACTGCTGGAAGACGGCCACCTGCTGGAACGCGGCGGCTGCAACTTCAGTCACGTCAAAGGCGCGGCGCTACCGCCTTCGGCCACGCAGCACCGGGGCGAACTGGCCGGGGTGCCTTTCGAAGCCTTGGGCGTGTCGCTGGTGATGCACCCGCGCAACCCTTACGTGCCGACCGTGCACATGAACGTGCGCTTGCTGGCCGCGTTTCCGAAAGAGGCCGCACCGGTGGCCTGGTTCGGGGGCGGTATGGACCTGACGCCGTACTACGGCTTCGACGACGATGCGCGCCACTTCCACCGCGTCAACCGTGACGCACTGGCCCCGTTCGGCGCCGACAAATACCCGCGTTTCAAGCGCTGGTGCGACGAGTACTTTTTTCTGAAGCACCGCAACGAGCCGCGCGGCATCGGCGGTGTGTTCTACGACGACTTCGACGAAGGGGGCTTCGACAACGGCTTCGCACTGATGCAGGCGGTAGGCGACGCTTTCGTGCCGGCGTACCTGCCGATCGTGCAGCAACGGCGAGCCCTGCCTTTCGCTGAGCGCGAACGCGACTTTCAGGCCTATCGACGCGGCCGATATGTCGAGTTCAACCTGGTGTGGGACCGCGGCACGCACTTCGGCTTGCACGGCGGTGGCCGCACCGAAAGCATCTTGATGAGCCTGCCGCCGATCGTAAAGTGGCGCTACGACTGGCAGCCCGAAGCGGGAACACCCGAAGCGATGCTGACCGCGCACTTTCTTCAAGCGCGTGACTGGCTCGGTGATTCGGCTGCATGAAGGCGAGCCGGGTCGGCATCCTCGGCGGCACCTTCGACCCGGTGCACAACGCCCATCTGGCGTTGGCGCACAC
>JALYUN010000164.1 GCA_030853725.1 Pseudomonadota bacterium
TTCTACGCCGGAACGCGACTGTCCGACCTGTACGACGACCTGAGCGGCGTTCCCGGCGACGCCGTGGCTTGTTAGCCCCCGCCCGATCAGCCCCCATGAAAGTGAATCAAATGCACAACCGTCTGTGGCTGGCCGCGGCGATCAGCCTGATGGTGAGCCTCTCTGCCCAGGCCCAGCAGTACCCGTCGCGCCCGGTGACGATCATCAATCCCTACGCGGCTGGCAGCTCCACCGACGTGATGGCGCGTGCGCTGGCAGTCGAATTCCAGGAGGCGTTGGGCCAAAGCTTCGTCGTCGTCAGCCGCGACGGTGCGTCGGGTGTCGTCGGCATGACGGTGGTGCGTGTTGCCGCGCCGGACGGGCTGACGCTGGCCTACACGCCGGCGACGGCGCTGACCGTGCAGCCGCATCTCGTGGCCGGCACCCATCTGGGGCCTGATGCGTTGCAACCGATCTGCGGCGTCGCCGAGAACATCTTGGCGATCGCCGTCCGCGCCGACAGCCCCTTGACCAGCGTGGGCGACATCGTCAAGAAGTCCAAGGAAGCCGGATCGCTAAGCTACGGATCACCGGGTCCAAACTCGGGTCCGTCGCTCGGCGTCGAGGACTTGGCGCGACAGCAAAAGATCAACTTCGTTCACCTGCCGTTCAGAGGCGACGCCGCGTCGATCCAGGAACTGCTCGCAGGCCGCATGGACTTCGATGCCGTCGTCGCGGCATCCGCCGCGCCCTTCACGAAGGCCGGCAGCGTGCGGCTGCTGGCGGTGATGTCGAAAACGCGGCACCCCGACTTCCCCGAGGTGCCGACACTCGAACAACTGGGTTACCCGGTCACGCAGCTGTCGTACACCGGCATCTACGGGCCGAAGGGCATGCCACCCGAAGTGGTCAACACGCTGGAACAAACCTGCGCGAAGGCGGTGGCGGGCAATGCGATCAAGCGGGTGGCGACCAACAGCAAGCAGGTGCTGACCTACCAGTCGCGCGCGCAAATGGAGCAGATGCTCACGGAGCAGTTCAGGCTGCAGGGTGAGCGGCTGCGGGCGGTCGGTGCGGTGAAGTAATCGGCGGCGCCGATTGCGCTTCACCGTCATTCACTGGCCTTCAGGGCTATCAGCAATCGAGCTCATGGACACTGGGCGTGCGAAAAGAAATCAGTGGCTGGGCATCAGTGATGCCGCCATTTGGGCTATTCGAGATGGAGTAACTCGGGCAGTCACACCGTAAGCCGAGTTCGCCGAAGCTGCGTGTTCTGACGAGCTTCAAGCCATCTTTCCAGTGCCCCGGGCCACCAAGAATCCTTGTTTTTCGTCGATAACAAAGCCCAGCCGGCCGCCGGTTGGGCTTTGTTGTTTCTGGACATGCCGTAGGCAATCTGCAGCTAATGGCCTCGATTTTCCAGGCCGGGTGCGTTGATCTGCGCGGCCAGCGAATGCGGCGTACAGCGCGGGTGCAGGTTCGTTGAACCTTGCTGTCTGCGACCGGTGTGTTGCGCGTGTCCGGTTGCAGCCGGACCACGACGAACACCGCATCGGGCAGCAGGATGGGAAGTGCCGGCGCGCGAATGGAACCTCAGCGTGACGAGGGACGGCGGGACTGTGTTCCACTGCAACGACCCGACCGCACCGGCTGCCCGAGCCGGGGGCTTTCCCACCTTCATGGAGCGAGCGATGAAGTCAGACAACGACATGCAGCAAGACGTCCGCGATGAGCTTTTGCGGATGCTCTCCGGCAGAGCCGAGACGCTGAACGTTCAGGTTCTGGAAGGCGTCGTGACGCTGACCGGCCGCGTGGACAGCGACAGCCAGAAGTGGCGCGTGGCGGATGCCATCCGTCGCCTGCCCGGCGTTCGAGACTTGGTCGACGAGATCGAAGTGTTCGCGCTCGAAGCGCCGGGCCGAGGTGCAGACGCAGACGCCGCGCGGGACTGGTTTCCACCGCGCTGATCGTCCAGCCAGGCCAGCCTGCCGCACCCGGCTGGCTGCCCCGCGGGGGCACGTCGTTCTCGCCGATGCCCGCCGTGAACACCAGCGTCCAGGACCCAGCACGAAAGCCGCGGCTCGCCCGCCGCGCTTGCCTCAGCGGTCAAAGTAGCCCGACTCGATGGTGCGCAGCCACAAATGGCCGACGACCTTGATGCTGTCCTGGCGGTACAGGTAGTGCTGCATGCCTTCAACACGGCCGACGCGGTAGCGGCCGGCGGCTGGCTCCATCACCTCGCGGTGCGCGTCGACGACCTTCGGGCCGATGGCTTCGTCACGTGTGCCATTCAGGTCCAGGATGGCGACCTCTTTCAGCGCGGCAGGCGGAAAGCTCGGTTCGATCATTGCGCGCACAAAGGCGGCCAGTCCACCAGCGCGTTCCGACGCCGGCAGCGTGTCTGTCTGCCACAGCCGTAGCGCGACCTCGGTCAGCGCCGCGACGTTGAACTGCATCGGCGCATCCTCGCCGCTCTTGAAACGCGGTTCACGCAGCGCAGCCTGCCACCAGCGCTGCCGCGTTGCGTCGTCCAGTTCCTTCGTGTAGTAGCCGAAGTCGTCCAGACCCCGTTCACGCAGCCGCAGCGCGGTCTGCGCATACGGCGTCGAGTAGTCGCCCTGCCTGGCCTTGCGCCAGACATACGCCAGCCCGGTGCTGCTGGTGCCCCAGCCCAGGTAGCCGTCGGGCGTCCAGTCCTTGGCCAGCGGGTACAGGAAGGCGCCGCCGGTGGACATGCCCCAGAACAGCACCATTGCATGCGCGCGCTCGGCCGCCGGCACCGCGTGCTCGATCGCCAGCCGGTAGCCCTTCAGGTAGGTCAGCGGTGTGGCCGCCAGCATCTGCGCGTACAGCGGGCTCTCGGGGCGCGGCATGCGGTAGGTGCTGCTGTCGCCTGAGGTGGCCGCTTTCAGCGCCGACGACTTGACGACATAGTCGGCCGCCGTCCAAGGCGCCTTCTGCTTGCTGTCAAAGATCGGCATGCGTTCGCTGATCGGGATGTCCTCCCACGAACCGCTGCCGTCCTTGGCCAGGAAGTTCCAGCGCCCGACGCGGGTCAGGCCCACGAAGGTGATGCCGCGCCGTGCCAGCCAGACGCCGGGGCCCTCGCCGCCTTCCGGCGTCTGCAGGAAGTCGCCGGCCCACTCGCTGCCGGGCTCGCCGCCGACGACCACCAGCTTGCGGCCCCGGTGCAGCCGCGGCTGTTCGGGCGTCAGCGTGACGACGACCTGCGTGAACTTCTGGCCGTGCGACTCGAAGTCGATATAGGCGACATCGCGCCGGTAGCCGGTGGTTGCCGGGTACGCGGCGCTGTCGACGATTTCGTGCACCGCGGCGGCGCCCAGCGTCGCGCGGTCGGCCGGCAGTTCCCAGGCGTGGGCAGCCGGCAGCATCACCGCGCAGACGGCAGCTGCCTGCAAAGCGCGTGTGGCGCGGCGCAGGACCGCGCGGGCAAAAAAGACTGAAGACACGGCGGTTCTCCTGAGCAGAACAACGAGGGGCGCCTTCAGCCGCCGAGCATGGCGACCACCTGCGCGCTGCTGCGCACGCGGGCCATGCGCGGAAAGATGCGCTGCATGAACTGGCGGTGGTTGTCGTCTTCGGGACTGGTGCAGGCGTCCTCGGGAATCACGAGGTGGTACGACAGGTCACGCGCCGCGTAGGCGGTGGCTGCGACGCCGACATCGGTCGAGCCGCCGCACAGCACCAGCGTGTCGACTCCGCGGGTGCGCAGCGCGGTTTCGAGGTAGGTGCCGTGGAACGCGCTCCAGCGGTGCTTGGGCACCAGCAAGTCGCTGGCCACCGGTGCCAGTTCGGCAACGATGTGCGTCTGCCCGGTGCCGCCGGTCAGCAGCGGCTGGTGGCTGCTTTCGTCGTCGGGGTCGAGCGGGCGCAGCCGGTTGTCGGTGTCACGCAGCGTGCGCGCGCTGGTGGCACGGTCGGCGCGGTGGTCGGCATGCGCAAAGGCCACCATGGCGCCAGCGGCGCGTGCCGCGTGCAGCAGCCGTGCGGCGTTGGCGATGACGGGCGCGAAGCGGCGTTGCGTGGCGTCGTCCTTGCGCACATGGCCTTCGAGCAGGTCGAAGACGAGCAGGCAGGTGCGCGCGGGGTCCAGCGTCTCAGGGGCCAGCTTCATCGCGCAGCCTTGACGATGATCTGCTGGTACAGGGCCTGCCACTTGTCGCCCTCGTCCAGCATCGCGCGCGGGTCGACGAACTTCAGCGCCTGCTGATGCGCGCGGTGGGGCAGCCTGGTGTTCGCGGGCACGTAGCCACCCTTCGCCAGGATGGCCTGCCCTTCGGGCGAGAGCAGGAAATCGACGAACAGCGCTGCCGCGTGCGGATGCGGGCTGCCGCGCGCGATGCCGACACCATTCGCGCGGCCGATAGCCGGCTCGATCGTGGTCCAGTCGATCGGCGCGCCCTTCTCCTTCAACTTCTCGACGCCGTGGCCGTAGACGGTCAACGCGAACGGGATCTCGCCCGAGCTGACCAGGCCGGCCAGCAGGGTGTGACCCTTGCGCACCGAGAAGCCGTTGACCTGCGCAATCTCACGAAAGATGCGCAACCCACGCTCTTCGCCCAGGTCTTTCACCACGGTCATGAACCAGTCGGTGTCCTCGGCCTCAATGCCGAGCTTGCCCTTCCACTTCGGGTTCGTGAGGTCGGCGTAACTGCGCGGCAGTTCGTCGCGCGTCAGCAAGCGTGTGTTCCAGGCCTGCACGAACAGGTTGATGCGCGAGCCCAGCCAGCGGCCATGCGGCTGCAGGGCCTGCGGCAGCAGGTCACGCTGGTGTGTCGAGCGCAGCGGCAGCAGCAGGTTTTCGCGCACCAGCGACTCAAGCTCGGGGCCGTTGGTCTCGACGATGTCGACATCCTGTCGCCGCGCGCGCGCTTCGGTGACGACGCGGCGCAGGATGTTCTCCGACCCAGAGCGCCACGCCTTGACCTTGACCCCGTAGCGCTGCTCGAAGGCCGCCGTCAACCCACCGACTTCATCGGCGGTCAGCGAGGTGTAAACCGACACCTCGCCTTCCTTGCGTGCGCCTTCGGCCAGCACCGCTTCGCGATCCGGGCGACCCATCTGCGCAATCTGCGCGCCAGCATCGGGTGTTTGCGCCCGCGCCCAGGGGGCTGCCGTGAAGGCAGCGGCGACGCCAAGAAGGTGGCGGCGTCGGGTGGAGGCGATTGGCATATGCGATCGATGTTGGTTGTTGCGCTATCGGTACGGGCGAGTTCGGCGCAAGACCTACTCGACTTTGGCACCCACGTCGTGCACGACCTTGCCCCACTTCCGGCCTTCGGCCTCCATCAGCTTGCCGAACTCCGCCGGCGTGGACAGGCTCACCTCGACCCCGGTCGCGACAATGGCGGCCTTCGTGTCGGGCGTGTTGAGCACCTTGCCGAGTTCGGCATTGAGCCGGTTGACGATCGCCGGCGGTGTTCCGGCCGGGGCCACCAGGCCCAGCCAGATCGTGGCGTCGTAACCGGGGACACCGGCCTCGTCCAGCGTTGGAACGTCGGGCAATTGCGCCGACCGCTTGAGCGTCGTCACGGCCATCGGCCGGATGCGTCCGCCGCCGGCATGTTGGACGGCGATCGGCGCACCGACGAAGCTCATCTGCACCACGCCGCCGGCCAGGTCGGTGACCGACTGGCCGCTGCCGCGATAGGGAATGTGGTTGATCTTGATGCCGGCCATCGATCCGAACATCGCGGCCATCAGGTGTTGCGAGCTGCCGTTGCCCGACGACGAATAGTCCAAGGTGCCCGGCTTGGCTTTGGCCAGCGCGATGAATTCCTTGACGGTCTTTGCTGGCAGCTTCCCGTTGACCACCATCACATACGGGCCTTCGACCAGCTTGCCGACGGGCGTGAAGCTCTTGGTGGCGTCATAAGGCAGCTTGGCGTACATCGCCGGCGAGATGACATGGGTGGTGGAGATCATCAGCAAGGTGTAGCCGTCCGGCGCCGCCTTGGCGACGAAGTCGGCGCCGAGTGTCGACCCGGCGCCCGGCCTGTTGTCGATCAGCACGGCCTGGCCCAGGGACTTGGCCAGGCCATCAGCAATCACGCGCGCCACCACGTCGGTGAAGCCACCGGGTGAGAACGGCACGACCAGCGTGATCGGCTTGGCGGGATACGCCGCGGTCTGTGCGTTGGCGGCCGGCGCCAGCACGGCCAGCGCGCACACCACGCCGGACAGCAGCGCGCGGCAGCTTGAGCGAACTTCTGTCATGGCGATCATTCCCCTCGGTACAAGGCTTCGGGCTGGGTAAAGAAGGCGTGCAGCAGGTGATAGACGATGCGGTAGTTCTTCTGCTGAAAGCTCGCGTGCGAGATGCCGCGCAGCACGCTGAACTGCTTGTCCATGTTGGGCAGCAGCGTGAAGAAACGGATCAGGTCGTCGAAGGAGGCGATGCCGTCGTACTCGCCGCGCAGCACCAGCGTGGGCACGTCGAGCTTGGCCGGGTCAATCATCGGCAGCCGGCTGGTCATGTCGACATAAGTGCCGGTGGGCATCGAATCGTCGAGCGAGAGGATCGCGTCAGCGAAGGCCTCGACCGTGCGTTCGTCGGCGCAACCGGCATGGTCGCGGCTGAAAATGCTGCGCACGAACGGCCGGTCGATCGGCCTGCGGTTGATCTTCTGAAACTCGGGCAGCCGCTTGGCACGCTCCATCAAGGTGGGGCTGCCTTCACCGGTCCACACGAAGGCATCGAGCGCCAGCCGGGCAACGCGTTCGGTGTGGTTCTGGGCGAACAGCGCGGCCTTCAGGGCACCCGACGAGATGCCGTACATCAGCAGCTTCTTGCCGGCACCGATGTGCTGCAGGATGTGCGCCGACCCGACGGCCAGGTCTTCGGCACCGACCTCGATGCCGCAGTTGATGTCGCGTTGTTTGCCCGAGCGGCCGTAGCCCTCGTTGTCCATGGTCCAGGTGTCGAAGCCACGGTCGGCGAACCACGACATTGCCGACGAATCCGGGCGGCCCGGCACGTGCAGGTCGAAGGTCGGCTGCGAGGCCATCGACGAACCGTGCACGAAGAAGATCGTGCCTGCATACGTGGTGCCGGGGCGGCGCGGCTTCTCCCACATGAACAGGCGCACACCGCCCTTGTCGACCCAGTGTTCGCGCCCGTCGGTCCAGACGGTAGAAGGGTTGATGACGTCAGCGTTCGGCATCGTCTGTCCTGTAAAAAGTTGAAGGGTCCTGGGTTCCGTCGACGCTTGATCGCACGACAGACAACACACTGAACATTGGTCCGAAGGTGCCGTTCAGTGACAGAACGTGGCGGTCAATGCCCGTGCGGGTGGCCGTGCCCATGCTCGTGATCGTGATCGTGATCGTGATCGTGGTGATCGTGGTGATCGTGGTGATCGTGGCCATGGTGGTCGCGCACCGGCGTCGCTTCGCCTTCCTGATAGCCCAGCATCGTCGCTTCGATGAGCTTGCGCATCGGGTCTTCATTCAGCGCTACGTGGCTGGCCAGGAAACCAGCAAGACGCGCCAGCACCAGGGACTGCATCGCCACCTGCTTGTAGGCATTGGGTGAGGCCACGGCTTCCGCATCCTTCACGCAGCGCTGCAGCACGGCATTGAACAGACCATCGAGGTAGCCGTTCATGTCACCCGCGGACAACGGGCGCTCCAGCATGGAGCGGCTGTGGACCAGGAAGCGCTGGTACAGGTCACCTTCCAGGCGGTCTTCTTCTTCCAGGTCGCCGCACATGTCAATGCGGCCCGGTCGCGCGAAGGCGTTGATGCACCCATGGCGGGCACCGGACGAAGTGGGCTTGGGGCTTCATGCTCAAAACCCCTCGGCCCGTTCCAGCTGCTCGAACCAGTCGAAACC
>JALYUN010000172.1 GCA_030853725.1 Pseudomonadota bacterium
GTCACGCACAGCGCTTTCGGTGATGCACGCATGCAACAACTCGGGGTTTTGCCCCAGGTCGCGGGGGTCCGAACCGGCGGGTCGCAAGGGAGAATTCGCGGCAACGATTCGCAGGAGTTCCCCATGAAGTTGAAGACCCTGGTCGGCAGCCTGGCGCTGTTGGGTATTGCCGCCCACGCCTTGCCCGCTCTGGCGCAGAACACGCCTGCCGCCACGCCGCAGCGCATCGAGATCACCGGCTCCAGCATCAAGCGGATTCAGACCGAAGGCGCGCTGCCGGTGCAAACCATCACGCGCGACGACATCGAAAAGCTCGGCATCGTCAGCGCCGAACAACTGGTGGCGCGGCTGGCGGCCAACGGTACCGGCGCCGACAACCTGTCGTCGAACGTCGGCATCCAGCTCGGCACCACCGACCGCAACAACAACGGCAACAGCAGCGCCAACCTGCGCGGCTTGGGCGCCAACAGCACGCTGGTGCTGCTGAACGGCCATCGCATCGTCAACCACGGCGCCAAGGGCAACGCCGTTGATCTGAATTCAATCCCGCTGGGCGCAATCGAACGGGTCGAAGTTCTGAAAGATGGCGCTTCGGCCATCTACGGCACCGACGCCATCGGCGGCGTCATCAACTTCATTCTGCGCAAGCAGTACAGCGGCCTGGAAGCCACGGCCTTCGCCGACGCGACCGAGCACGGCGGCGGCAACATCTATCGCGGCCAGTTGATCGGCGGCTTCGGCAACCTCGACAGCGACCGCTACAACGTGTTCGCGGCATTGACGGTCGACACCCAGAAGAAGCTTGGTGGCTTCGGCGAACGCGACTTCGCCAATGGCTTCCAGCCCGACCGCGGCTTGTCGCCCGACACCACCGGCACGCCTTTCGCCACCCAGACCGGGTTGGCGGGCACCGCCCTCGGCGCCAGCTACAAGATCCCCGGCAACGGCAGTCAGACCTACAACCGCGCCAACCTGTTGAGCTTCGAGGGGAAGTGCGACTCGGTGCCGTTCATGTCGCAGTACCAGTACCAGTTGTGGGCCAGCCAGGGTGCGCGCTACGGCTGCGCCTACGACTATGGCGGCTCCGAGGTGCTGATCCAGCCGATCGACCGCGTGGCGCTGGTGTCGCGCGGCACCTTCGCCGTCAACAGCGACCTGAGCTTGTTCGCCGAATTCGTCGGCTCGCACACCAAGTCCGCCAAGTCCTTCGAGCCCTACCAGATCACCACCACCGGCAGCATCGCCGGGGCGCAATACCCGGTGGGCGGCCCGTACTACCAAGACTTGTCGGCCTACATCCCCAGTTTCGACAACACCAAGAAGATCGCCTACCGCTACCGCTGCGAAATCTGCGGCAACCGCGACATCGAAACCAAGACCGACGCGTACCAACTGCGGGTCGGCGCCGAAGGTGTGTTGCTCGGCAAGTACGACTACCAGGTCGGGCTGGCCGGCGCTTCGAGCAAGGTCGACTCCACGCTCGGCCAAGGCTATCTGTACACCGGGCCAATGGTCGCGGCGCTGGGCTCTGGGCTGATCAACCCGTGGCTGCGCCCGGGCCAGACACAAACGCCCGCAGCGCTGGCGCTGATCCAAGGCGCCAGCGCCGCCGGCAGTGATCTGTTCGGCGGCAAGTCGGAACTGCTGCAGTTCGACGGCACCATCTCCGGCGAGCTCTACAAGCTGCCCGCCGGAACGATCTCGGCCGCGCTCGGCTACGACATCCGCCGTGAAAGCTATCAGTTCTCGGACGGCGAAACCACGACCAACCCGGTCTACCAGGCGCCTTACGACGCCGAGTTTCCGAAGGTCAGCCGCAACATCTACGCGGCGTTCGCCGAGGTCGTGGTGCCGATCATCAAGGGCATGGAAGCCGACCTGGCGCTGCGTACCGACCATTACAGCGACTTCGGCACCACCACCAACCCGAAGGTGTCTTTGAAGTACACGCCGATTCAGCAGGTGCTGTTTCGCGGCTCGTACAACGAAGGTTTCCGCGCGCCCAGCTTCTTCCAGCTGTACGGTGCCGAAGGCGCCGGCTTTGTGCCGGGCAACATCGCCGACCCGAAGTACTGCCCGAACGGCCCGGGGCCTGGTGCCGATCTGTCGGTCTGCGCGATCCGCCCCGCCACGCTGCAGGGTGGCAACAAAAATCTGAAGCCCGAGACTTCCAAGCAGTGGACGGTCGGCTTCGTGCTGTCGCCGCTGGACTGGCTGACCGCGAGCGTCGACCTGTGGCAGATCAAACGCCAGAACCTGATCTACGAACTGACACCGCAACAGGTGCTGGCCAACTACACGCAGTTCCCGGGCAACCTGGTGCGCGGCGCCAACGACCGACTCGACGACGACGGCGGCTACATCCGCGCCGGCTTCGTCAACGCCGATGGCGACATCACGCGCGGCGTCGACCTCAGCTTCAACGCAAACCAGAAGCTGGGTACGGGCAAGATCACTGCCAGCCTGGACGGCACCTATCTCGACAGTCACCGCTCGCGCATCTTCGCGAGCCAGCCCTACGTGGAGCAGGTGGGCCAGTGGAGTTCGCGTGACCTGTTCGTGCGCTGGAAGCACAACGCCAACCTCAGCTACACCCAGGGCCCTTGGGGCGGCACGCTGACCCAGAGCTACACCGACGGCTACAAGGACGAAGTGCCGGCAGGTGTGGTGCCCCCGGGTTTCAACCCCGACGTCGGCAGCTACACCACTTACGGCGTCTCGGGTACCTACACCGGCTTCAAGAACCTGAGCCTGACGCTGGGCGTGAAGAACCTGCTCGACAAGGACCCGCCGTTCACCGCGCACAACCTGGACTTCGCCGCAGGCGCGGGCTGGGACCCGCGTGTGGCCGACCCGCGTGGACGTGCCTACACCTTCCGCGTCAACTACAAATTCTTCTGACGCGGCGTTGATGAAGGGCAGCGCCGCATGATCCGGCGTGTATTGACAGGCCCCAAGGCGACTTTGCCGTCGCCCCCCCGGGGGAGCCAAGAACCTTCGGAGCGGCCGTGCGGTTCTTGCTCGGCAAACTCGCGACGCTGATCCCGACCCTGATCGGGGTCAGCATCGTCGCCTTCGCGTTGATCCGGCTGATCCCCGGCGACCCGGTGGAAATCATGATGGGTGAGCGTCGGCTCGATCCGGCCGCGCATGCGGCGCTGATCCACCAACTCGGGCTCGACGCGCCGTTGCCGGTGCAGTACTTCCATTACGTGACCGGGTTGTTGCACGGCGATCTGGGGCGCTCGTTGGTCACGCGCGAGCCGGTGGTCGACGAGTTCCGGGTGCTGTTTCCGGCCACCGTCGAACTGGCCGCCACCGCAATGATGCTGGCGCTCATCGTCGGACTCGCGATGGGCCTGGTTGCAGCGCTGCGGCGCGGCAAGTGGCTCGATCAAGTGGTGATGGCCTTGGCGACCGTCGGCAACTCGATGCCGGTGTTCTGGTGGGGTCTGATCCTGATCATGTGGTTCTCGGTCGGGCTCGAATGGACACCGGTCTCGGGCCGCATCGGGATCGAGTTCGACCCGCCGTTGCGCAGCGGCTTCATGCTGATCGACGCCGCGCTGGCCGACTGGCATGGCGAAGAAAGCGGCGCCTTGCTTTCAGCGCTGTCGCACCTGGTGCTGCCGGCGATCGTGCTGGGCACGATCCCGATGGCGGTGATCGCGCGCATGACACGCTCGGCCATGCTGGAGGTGCTGCGCGAGGACTACATGCGCACCGCCCGCGCGAAGGGGCTGAGCCCGGCGCGGGTGGTGCTGCACCACGGCCTGCGCAACGCGCTGATTCCGGTGTTGACAGTGCTGGGACTGCAGGTCGGCAGCCTGCTCGGCGGCGCGGTGCTGACCGAGACGATCTTCTCGTGGCCCGGCATCGGCAAGTGGTTGATCGACGCCATTGCGCGGCGCGACTACCCGGTCGTGCAGGCCGGCATCCTGATCTCGGCGCTGACCTTCATCGGCGTCAATCTGGTGGTGGACTTGCTGTATGGCGTAGTCAACCCTCGGTTAAGAGGCCATTGATGGAAGCTGTGGTTCAGCAGGCGCCACCAACGCCCGCCCGTGCCTTCGTCACCGCCTTCAGCGCCAACCGCGGGGCAACGGTCGCGTTCTTCGTCTTCGCAGCGGTGGTGATCGGTACGCTGTTCGCGCCGTGGCTGGCGCCGCACGACCCGATCCAGCAATTCCGAGACCACCTGCTGAACCCACCGCTGTGGCAAGCGGGCGGGCTGCGCGAATTTCCATTGGGCACCGATGAGCTCGGCCGCTGCATCCTGTCGCGCCTGCTGCACGGCGGGCGCATCTCGCTCGGCATCGCCGCCGCAGCGGTGCTGCTGGCGTTGCTGCCGGGCATCGGGCTGGGCCTGGTGGCGGCTTTCCACGAACGCGGGCTGTCGGTGCCGATCATGCGGTTGATGGACATTCTGCTGGCGCTGCCGGGACTGCTGCTGGCGATCGTCGTCATCACGATCCTCGGGCCCGGTCTCATCAACACGGTGATCGCGATCGCAGTCGGTGCGCTACCGGGCTATGTGCGGTTGACGCGCGCCGCGGCGCAGTCGGAGAGGGCGCGCGACTACGTCACCGCCAGCCGCGTGGCCGGCGCTGGCACGTTGCGGCTGATGTTCTCCACGGTGCTGCCGAACTGCCTGGCGCCGCTGATCGTCAATGCCACGCTCGGCTTCTCGTCGGCGATTCTGGAAGCTGCCGCGCTCGGCTTCCTGGGTCTGGGGGTGCAGGCACCGACACCGGAATGGGGCAGCATGCTGTCGGCCGCACGCGACTACATCGAACGCGCGCCGTGGGTGGTGACGATGCCGGGCTTGACGATTCTCGTCACGGTACTTTCGATCAACTTGATGGGCGACGGGCTGCGTGACGCACTCGACCCCCGCCTGAGATTGGCCTGATGCCCGCCCCGCTGCTGCAGATCCGCAATCTGCACGTGCGCTTCGGCGACTTCGTCGCGGTCGACGGCGTCGACCTCGACGTCGAGGCCGGCGAGCTGCTCGGCATCGTCGGCGAATCGGGATCGGGCAAGTCGGTTTCGATGATGGCGGCGATGGGCTTGATCGACGCGCCCGGCATCGTCAGCGCCGAGGCGTTGCGCTTCGACGGCCACGACCTGCTGACGCTGAAGCCGGCGCAGCGCCGCAAGCTCATCGGCAAGGACATCGCGATGGTGTTCCAGGACGCGTTGAACAGCCTGAACCCGAGCCATACCGTCGGCAACCAGGTGCGTGAGGTGCTTCGCGTGCATCTGGGGTTGCGCGGGGCAGCGCTCGAAGCGCGGGTGCTGGAGTTGTTCGAGACGGTCGAGATCCCGGCCGCGAAAGCCCGGCTCGACAACTACCCGCACCAGATGAGCGGCGGCATGAACCAGCGCGTGATGATCGCGATGGCGATCGCGTGTCAACCGCGCTTGCTGATTGCCGACGAGCCCACCACCGCACTCGACGTGACGATCCAGGCGCAGGTGATGGCGTTGCTGTCGCGGCTGCAGCGCGAGCAGGGACTGGCGCTGCTCTTGATCACGCACGACTTGGCGGTGGTGGCGCAGATGGCGCGCCGCGTGGCGGTCATGTACGCAGGCCAAGTGGTGGAGACCGGGCCGGTGGACGCGGTTTTCCATCGGCCGCGCCATCCGTATACCGAAGCGCTGCTGGCGGCGCTGCCAGAGCACGGTGCGGTGGGTGGGCGGCTGCCCGCATTACCGGGTGTGGTGCCGGGCCGCTACGATCGGCCAGCGGGCTGTCTCATGTCGCCGCGTTGCCGCTATGTGCAGCCGCGTTGCCGCATCGAACCCCCTGCCTTGATCGACGGCGTGCGGTGCTTCTTTCCGGTCGGCATCGAGGTCGGCCATGGCTGATGTCGTGATGCAGGCGCAAGACTTGAAGCGCCACTACCGTGCCGGTGGCGGTCTGATGGCGCCAGCAGCCACGGTGCGCGCGCTGGACGGCGTCTCTTTCTCGCTCGAAGCCGGCCACACACTGGCGGTGGTGGGTGAGTCGGGTTGCGGCAAGAGCACGTTGGCGCGGCAGCTCACGTTGATTGAGCCACCCACGGCGGGCGCGCTGCGGATCGATGGCGTCGATGTGGCGACGCTCGGCTCCAGCGGCGCGGTCACGAAAGCGCTGCGCCGCCGCGTGCAGATGGTGTTTCAGAATCCGTATGCGTCGCTCAACCCGCGCAAGACTGTGGCTGCTGCGCTGGCCGAGCCGCTCGTCATCCATCACCCGGAACTCTCGCGTGCACAGCGCAGCGATCGGGTGCTGGCGATGATCGAGCGCGTCGGTTTGCGGGCCGAACACGCCGGGCGCTATCCGCACATGTTCAGCGGTGGCCAGCGCCAGCGCATCGGCATTGCGCGGGCCATGATGCTCGGCCCCGGCATCGTCGTGGCCGACGAACCCACGTCGGCACTCGATGTCTCGATCCAGGCGCAGATCCTCAACCTGTTCATGGACCTGCAGCGCGACACCGGCACCGCCTATGTCTTCATCAGCCACAACCTGTCGGTGGTGCGCCATGTGGCGCACGCGGTGATGGTGATGTACTTCGGCAGGGCGGTCGAGCAGGGGCCGCGCAGTGCGGTACTGGACACGCCGCAGCACCCCTACACGCGCGCGTTGCTGGCGGCGGTGCCGGCGCTGGACCCGGCTGAGCGCATCGAACATGTGCCGTTGCAAGGTGAGATCCCGAGTCCGCTGGCGCCGCCTTCTGGCTGCGCCTTTCACACCCGATGCCCGCTGGTCGAGCCGCGCTGCCGGGTCGAAGTGCCCTTGCTGCGTCAAGTCGCCGGGCGTCAGGTGGCTTGTCACGTGGTGGCTGGATAGCGCCATGTCGCACGGCAACGCGGCGCTGGCCGACGGCTTGCTGCGCGCGGCGCTGGCGCAGGACTTCGGCGCCGAGTTGCCGCCGTTTCCGAGCATCGACTTGGCGGTGGCGGCCTTTAAACCGAGCGGCAGCACGCGCTTCGCCAACGTGTTGTTTTCGCGTGAACACCGCCACGGCGTGGTTGCGGTCATCGACGACCAAGCCGGCGCGGTCGGCAACCTCCGCTTCGACCGTGACCAACGCAATGCGGCGGGTGAATCGGTGGCCTGGCTGGCCGAAAGCGATTGGTCGACGCTGCAATGGACGAAGCTGTGGGGTGACGGCCCGCAACGCTTCGTTGCGCCTTATCCGGCTTCGCTGCTGAAGCTGTTGGTGGCGGTGGGCGTGGGCATCGGGATCGACCGCGGGCTGGTCGCCGGTTGGCCCGATGCGGTTGAACCGATGATCACCGTCAGCGACAACGAAGCCACCGACGCGATGGTGGCACTGCTGCACCGCCACCGTCTGATCGAAGCGCTGAACGCGCGGCTGCAGACGCTCGGCCTGCACACGTTGCAGCTCAACAGCACCACCGCCGCCGGCGGCTGGCGCAACGCCGACGGCGCCGGCGTCGGCCAGATCCACATGACGGCCTGGGACACGGTGCGGCTGTTGTGGCTGCTGGACGCCGAGGCGCCACCTGCGCCCTGGTTACCGCCCCGCACGACCCTGCTCCAACCAGCCACCCGCGACCACCTGCGCACGCTGTTGCAGCGCCAGCAACTCGACGAAATCCTGTCATCGGGTGCCGCCCGCCATCTTCCCGGCTGGGTCCTGGGTGCACCCGACGCGCCGGCGTTTGCGCACAAAACCGGGCTCACCGACCACTACGCTTCCGACGCCGGCATCGTATCGGTTCCGGGAATTGACGTGCACTACATCGTGGCTGTGTTGACGAGTCTCGGCCGCCGCCATGCGCCCGACCCGCGTGTGGCCACCACCTGGCGGGTACCCAAGTTGGGGGCGGCGATCCATGCCCTGATGAGCGGCAGCACCGCCACCCTTCCCAGCCGTTGAAAGAGAATTGCGGCATGAGCTTCCCGACCCTTCCGCCCGGCAGCCAGATCGGCGTGATCGCGCCCGCCGGCCCGGTCGAAGCAGGGCGCCTGCTGCAGGTCGGCGCGCTGTTCGACGCCGCCGGCTACCGCTACCGCCTCTACCCGGGTTGCGCAGAGCGCAGCGGCTATCTGGCCGGCTCGGACGAGGTCCGACTCGCCGACCTGCACCAGGCGCTGGCCGACGACGACATCAACGCCATTCACTGCATCCGCGGCGGCTATGGCTGCATGCGGTTGCTCGACCGGGTCGACGCTGTGCTGGTGCGACGCCAAGCCAAGTTGCTGATCGGCTACAGCGATATCACCGCGCTGCACGCGCTGTGGGCGCGCGAAGGGCTGGCGAGTCTGCACGCGCCGATGGCGGCTTCCGACCTCGTGCTGCCGGGGCGCGAGGCCGACCGCGATGCGCTGTTCGAATTGCTGCAGCGCGGTCTGCGCG
>JALYUN010000191.1 GCA_030853725.1 Pseudomonadota bacterium
GCGCGGGACCGGCAAGTTCCGATGGGCCGCATGGGTACGGCCTGGAACGTGGCGCACGCCTGTGCCTTCCTGGCATCGGACGCCGCTGCCTACATCACCGGGACCGAACTGCTGGTTGACGGTGGACTGACCGGCAAGTTCGTCTGAACGACGAACTGGCGCGGTGCGCCGGTCGAGCGCCGCGCCAGAAGTCTTTGCCGTCTTCGTCCGCTTCTCGCCTTCTTCTTTCAGGCACACGTGCGCAAGAACGCCAGCAGTTGCGCAGCCGTCTCCGTCGACCGTTCCTGCTGCACCCAGTGCCCCGCACCGTCGATCCAGATGGGCGCGCCCATCAGGCTGAAGGCCGCGCGCATCCGGTCGAGATCGCCGGCCTTCTGGTGGGGCCCCCAGTCGCTGCGGCCGGAGATGAAGCAGGCCGGGACCTCGATACGCCGGCCGGCCCAGGTGCTCAGGTCGCGTGCGGTGCGGCCGTCGACGCGGCAGCGGTAGAACTGCAGCGCGCCGGAAAAGCCCGATCGACGGTAGCTGTCGACATAAACCGCCAGCTCGGCTTCGCCGAACCAGTGGCAGGCCGCAACCTGTTCGGCAGAGGGCGCGTGGTGCGCCACCGTTTGCGGCATCGTCTCGCCGGCGTCCATCACGTAATAGGTGGGCAACTGCGCCAGCGCTTCCGCGGTCCAGGCTTGCATCGGCTGCGGAACGTTGCCGGCCCAGTCGGCGCTCTTGACATGAAAGTAGGCTCGCAGGAACGCCTGCAGGCCTTGCGGCGGCTGCTGCAGGTCGTTGACGGCAGCAGGCGAGGCGAAGTAATGCTGGTAATGCTTGCGCGGTCGCGGCAGCGCTGCCAACGCTTGCGGTACGTCGAGCACGGGCGGCACGGCGGTCCCCGTCTGCAGTGCCGGCGGCCCGGTGAACGGCGAACTCATCAAGGCCACCGAGCGAAACACGTCGGGGCGGATCAAGGCCGCCGCGGCGGCGATCTGCGATCC
This sequence comes from Pseudomonadota bacterium, assembly GCA_030853725.1. Lineage (GTDB taxonomy): Bacteria > Pseudomonadota > Gammaproteobacteria > Burkholderiales > Burkholderiaceae_C > Rubrivivax. Next base: position 990 of record JALYUN010000191.1, read on the forward strand.
GAAATCGTGCCCGACCAGATAGGCCTGCCGATGACCGAGCGCCGACACCAGCGCAATCGCGTCGCGGACCCAGTCGAGCATGCCGTGGGTAACTTCGGCACCGGGCGCCGGCTCCCATCCGGTCGTGCGGCCGTAGCCGCGCTGGTCGGGGGCGACGACATGGAACCCGGCTGCGGCCAGCGGCAGCATCAGCTTGCGCCAGCTGTAGCCGATTTCGGGGAAGCCGTGCAGCAAGATCAGCAGCGGCCGCTGCGGGTCGCTCCCGCCAGCTTCGAGCAGGTGCATGTCGAGGCCGTTGACACCGGCGAGGATGCGCGAGTGGATATCCGGCGGCAGCAAGGAAGGATCGAGCGGGCTCATCGGTGGTCCTTGGACGGCAAGTAGATAGGCCTCACTCGCACTGCCCATCGCCGGCAAGCGTTTACGTGTTGGTGCTTGGACCACACGGCAGCGGGCTCATCACCTGAAGGACCGAACTCGTGGCACGGCGCACCGCCGGTGTAGCCAACGCGGCGAGCAACTGCAGTGCAAGCACTTCCCGCAGCAACCAATGCGAACGAGGGCCGAGCGCGTTGAAGGTGGCAAAGCAGCGCCCCGTGTCGTCCAGCAGCGGCACATTGACCACCGACCGCAGCCCGAGTCCTGCAATCACGGCGTGGTCGTCGAAGACCTGGGCCAACGCAGCTTCGCCTTCGCCAATGAAGATCTCGGCGCGCCGCAACAACTGCTGCGTCCAGGGTGTCAGCCTCTTGCGCTTGCGGCCGGCCACCGGATAGGCCGCGGGATTCGAAGACCAGACACGCTCCAGAGCGACGCTGCCAGGCGCATCTGACTCGCCGCTTTTTCCGCTGCCGGTGCCGATGCCGATGCCGGTGCCGGTAACGTCGACGTTGACCGTCAGCAAGCCAGGGCCCAGCAGGCTGTGGCGCACGCTTTCCACCAGGCGCATGGCGGACTCCAGATCGCCGGCACGCGGCAACGCATGGCAGAGGGCCATGCAGTGCTCGGCTGAAAGTTGCAGCGACTCGACGTCGACCCGGGCACCGGCTTCATTCATTCTTGATGCCGAGGTCCCGGATGATCTTGCCGTACTTGTCAGCGTCGTTTCGCAGCACGGTTTCGAACTGCTGCGGCGTGGCCTGCAC
>JALYUN010000264.1 GCA_030853725.1 Pseudomonadota bacterium
GGCCACTGGTGGGGTTATCGCAATTTCGAAGCCTCCGACGCGTCGACCAATCTGCTGCCCTGGGGCATCTTGATCGGCGGCGAGGAGCTGCACAACAACCACCACACCTACCCGACATCGGCCAAGCTGTCGGCCAAGCGCTATGAATTTGATATCGGCTGGATGTACATCCGGCTGCTGGAGATGGCCGGCCTGGCCACGGTGCGCAAGACCACGCCGCGGCTGGAGCTCGGCGCTGTCAAGGCAGTAGCTGACGGCAAGACCCTGGAAGCTGTGATCGCCAACCGCTACGAAGTCATGGCGGGCTATGCCACCAACGTCAAGGCGGCGGTGGCTGCCGAGCTGACGCGTCTGAAGGCTCAAGGTCCGCAAAACGCAGCGCATCTGAGCAACCTGCGGTTGGCCAAGCACTGGCTGCACCGTGACGACGACAAGATTCCGCAGGGCGTGAAGCCGAGTCTGGCGCAGGCCCTCGGAACCAGCCCGACGCTGGCCAAGCTGGTGGCCATGCGCGAGGAACTGCGCGCACTCTGGACCCGCACCAACGTCTCGGCGGAACAGCTGGTTGCGGACCTGCAGGCCTGGTGCCGCAAGGCCGAGGAAAGCGGCATTGCAGCGCTGCAAGAGTTTTCGCTGAGGCTGCGCGCCGCCACGGCTTGACTGAAGCCTTCGGTTCGGCCTTGCGAAGCCCGCCTTGTGCGGGCTTCGTGCTTTGTGGGCCGCTGCGAGTGCCGCCGCATGCCGGCGGCTCAAGTCCGGCTCCCGGTGGACGAAGGCATGGGCATTGCATTTACGCCGCCGTGAACCACCCGCATGCCCGCCAACCAGCCGCGCGCGGGATCGACCTTCGAGCAGGTCGGTACCCGCCTCCGCATGCGCGACCGCAGCTGCCTGCGCGCAATGGCGTCAGCGCGGTGGTGGGGAATGTCGGCGCGGTTGCTACGACGGGCGCTGACAAGGGCGCTGCAGTTGGCACTGCCTTTTGCGCCGGCGTTGGCGCTGGCATCGGTGCTGGCCCTGTTCGGATCGCAGTCCGCCTGGGCTTGGGACGCTGCACAGATGGCAAGGGCGGCCGAACAACGGGGCCCGTCAGCCGTGGCCGCACTGGGCCCGCTGCAAGCGCTGTTGCGCAGCAGCGCAGCCCGAACCGACCTGGAGCGCGTGCGCACGGTCAACGCCTTCTACAACCAGCGCATCGTCTTCGCCACCGACCGCGAAGTCTGGGGCCAGGAAGACTACTGGGCCTCGCCGCTGCAGACGCTGGCGCAGGGCCGCGGTGACTGCGAGGATTACGCCATCGCCAAGTACGCCACGCTGCTGGCTGCGGGCGTCGCCCCGGGCTCCTTGCGGTTGGTATACGTGCGTGCCCGGATTGCGGGCCTGGCGCTGGCCCAGCCGCACATGGTGCTGACTTGGCAGAGCGTGCCTGACGCCGATCCGCTGGTGCTGGACAATCTACGACCCGAGGTGTTGCCAGCCGCGCAACGCACCGACCTGACGCCGCTGTTCAGCTTCAATGCCGAGGGTCTGTGGCAGGACAGCCGGCCGGCGGGCGACCCGATGGCGCGCTTGTCGCGGTGGCGCGAAGTCTGGCAGCGGACACGAGAAGAGGGCTTTCCATGACCTTGTCGAGACGCCTGACGCTGTTAATCGTTTCGGTGTTGCTGCTGGCGCTGCTGGGCAGTCTGGCTATTCACAGTCTGGGCGCCCGCGACGTGCTGCAGCGGGAACTGGAAGTTCGCAATCGCGACGCGGCGGCATCGCTCGCGCTGGCCCTGTCGCAACAGGGCGGCGACGCGGCTGCGATGCAGACGTTGGCGGCGGCGCAGTTCGATCTGGGTCATTACCGCCGCATTAGCTTGCGCACGGGCGGCGGCCAGACCGCGTTCGATCTGCAGAAAATCCCGCAGCCGCAAGCCGCGCCGGCCTGGTTCGCAGCCGCGCTGCCGATCGACGCCGAAGCAGGCCGGGCGCTGGTCAGCGACGGCTGGCGCGCCGTCGGCACGTTGCAGGTTGAATCCGAAACTGGCTGGGCGCAAGAGGCCCTGTGGCAGGCGCTCAGCCACACCGCGCTGTTGCTGACAGCGCTGTCGGTGGCCGCGGCGCTGCTGGTTTTCGCTGCTTTGCAGGCCTGGCTGCAGCCGCTACAGCGCACGGTGGCGCAGGCCTTTGCGCTGGCGCAAGGGCGCTTCGTCGAGGCGCCCGAGCCGCGTCTACCGGAACTGCGCGACTTGACGCAGAGCATGAACGCACTGGTGCGCCGCATGCGCGAGCTGTTCGCGGCCCAGGCCGACCAGGTGGCGTTGCTGCAGCGTCAGGCGCAGCAGGACCCGGTCACTGCGCTGCCGCTGCGCAGCCATTTTCTGGCACGGCTGCAGCACCGGCTCGCAGACCCGGGGGGCCCGGGCGTGGCATTGATCCTGGTGCGCGTGCTGAAGCTGGACGCGCTCAACCCGCGGCTCGGTCACGACGCCACCGACCAGGTGCTGCGTGCGGTGGCCGATGTGCTGCTGACCTATGTCGACCGGGTTCCCGGCACCTTTGCCGGGCGGCTGAACGGTGGCGACTTCGCGCTGTGTTTGCCGGTGGCCGGCATTGCCGGCGAAACCGAAGCCGCCCTGCGCACGACACTCGCTGCGTCACCGGCCCTGCGCAGCAGTAATGTGGAGGTGGCGGTGGGATCGGCCGACAGCCTGCACGGCCTCGGCTCTGGCCCGGCATTGGCAGCCGCCGATGCCGCGCTGGCGCATGCCGAAGCCAGCGCCGACGCGGCGGTGGTGGCACCGTCGGCCGCTCAGCCCGAAAGCACCGCGGATCCGGCAGGTTCCCGCACCTGGCGCGCACAGATCGGCACGGCGCTGGCCGAAGAACGCTTTCGTATCGCCGAGTTCAGGGTCGTGGGTCGTGACGGTGGGCTGATCCACCTGGAATGCCCCTTGCGCGTGCAGTTGCGGCCTGGTGGTGAATACCAGGCCGCGGCGCACTGGTTGGCGCTGGCCCACCGCAGCCGCCTGCTGCCACAGGTGGATCTGGCGGCGTTGTCTCTGGCACTGGCGGCGATCAGTGCCGACGGGCAGGCGAGGTCGGTGCACGCGGCATTGGCGTCGATCGCCGACCCCGACTTCATCGCAGAAGTGGCACGCCGCCTGCGTGCTGCCCCGGCCGCGGCCGCGCGGCTGTCGATCGAATGCGTCGAAGGACTGCGGCCAGGCGAATTCGCGCCGCTGGCCAATGCCGCGGCGGCGTGGCGCGGCTTCGGTATCAGGCTGGGCGTGGAACACGCGGGCGCAGCGCCGCAACAACTGCCGGGCCTGCACGGCGTCGGCGTCGACTACGTCAAGGTCGAAGCGCGCCACCTGCGCGGCGCAGCGACCCAACCGGGCGTGAAGGACTATGCGCAGAGCCTGGTGGCGCTGATCCACGGCCTGTCGATGTCGGCCCTGGCGGAAGGGGTCGACGACGCAGCCGATCTGGCCGCCTTGTGGGCGCTGGGCTTCGACGGCGCGACCGGGCCCGCGGTGGGCTGATCGGGCCGGTATGGTAGGCCGGTTGCGGGGTCGGTCGTGTCCCGGCCGGCATCAGGCGATGTTGCCGATGTGCATCGGGAATCCGCTGCCGGGTTCCGAGTCGCGGCGGTCGGCGAAGTAATGTTCCAGCGTCTGGCGCACCGTGCGAAAAGCGATCTGGTCCCAGGGAATGTCGCGCTCCTCGAACAACCGGGCTTCGATCGTTTCCGGCCCCGGCGCCAGCGTGGCGTCGAGCATGCGGGCGCGGTAGAAAAAGTGCACCTGTCCGACCCGCACCACGTTGAGCACGGTGTACAGCGCCTGCAGTTCGATGTGAGCACCGGCTTCTTCGATGGTTTCGCGCACCGCGCCTTCGGCTGTCGATTCACCCAGTTCCATGAAGCCTGCGGGCAACGTCCACAAACCGTAGCGCGGCTCGATGTTGCGCCGACACAGCAGTACCCGATTGCCTAGCACCGGCAGCGTACCGACAACGTTCAGTGGGTTCTCGTAGTGAATTTCGGAGCAGACCGTACAGACGGCGCGCTCCCGGTTGTCGCCGGGCGGTATGCGGTAGCTGGCCGCTGCGCCGCAGACCCGGCAATGCTTGATGCGGCGCGGCAGATCCATTGCAGGCAGTGTAGCGGTGGGTCGTTGGTTGAGGCAGATTGCGCGTGGCATCATGATTCCATCGACACCGCACCGAACCCGCTTCGGCACCCATCATGAGCTCTGTGATCACCGCCCCGCCTGCCGCCACCATTCCCGTCGAAGGCGGCGGTGATTTCCCTGTTCACCGCATCTATTGCGTGGGCCGCAACTACGCCGAACACGCGAAAGAGATGGGCTTCACCGGGCGCGAGCCGCCGTTCTTCTTCCTGAAGCCGGCCGACGCGGTGGTACCGGTGGCAGACGGCGAGATCGGCCACATCGACTACCCGTCACTGACGAAGAACCTGCACCATGAAATCGAACTGGTGGTGGCACTCGGCAGCGGCGGCAGGGACATCAAGGCGGCCGACGCCGCGAGTCACATCTGGGGCTATGCCGTCGGCCTCGACATGACCCGGCGCGACCTACAAGGCGAAGCCAAGAAGTCCGGACGCCCGTGGGAGATCGGCAAGGCCTTCGAGCAGAGCGCACCGATCGGCCCGTTGGTGCCCGCGGCGCGCGCCGGCGACATGTTGAAAGGAGCGATCACGCTGTCGGTGAACGGCGAAGAACGTCAGAAGGGCGATCTGTCCGAACTGATCTGGAGCATTGCCGCAACCATCGAGCACTTGAGCGCCGCCTGGTTGCTGCAGCCCGGCGACTTGATCTTCACGGGCACGCCGGCCGGTGTGGCCGCGGTGGTGCAGGGCGACGTGATGGAAGGCAGCATCGCCGGCTTGGGCACGCTCAAGGTCGCGGTCCGCTAGTATGAAACAGCCCCGAAGCGCCTACGGCGCTCCCCCTCGAGTGGGAGCCCCCATGCGGCCCGGCAAAGCCGGTTCCGCGGCGGGCACTCGGTGTCGCAGCTTGATGCTTCGCGGGTCGCGCGAAGTGCGGTGGAACAACTGATATGGAGCTATACAGTTACTTCCGATCGTCGGCTTCGTACCGGGTGCGCATCGCGCTGGCGTTGAAGGGCATCGATGCCGACTACAAGGCAGTGCATTTGGTCAAAAGCGAGCAGCTCCAGGCGCCGTTCGCCGCGTTGTCGGCCAACCGCCTGGTGCCGCTGCTGATGGATGGCGAGCACACGCTGACGCAGTCGCTGGCGATCATCGAATACCTGGACGAAACCCATGCCGAGCCGCCGCTGCTGCCGCCCGACGCGGCAGGTCGCGCACGGGTGCGCGCGTTGGCGCTGGATATCGCCTGCGAAATACACCCCTTGAACAACCTGCGGGTGTTGCGCTATCTGGTGGATGAGTTGAAGCTGAGCGAAGACGACAAGAATCGCTGGTACCGCCACTGGGTCGAAGACGGACTCGAAGTGGTCGAACGCCAACTGCAGCAACAGCCTGCGCGTTTCTGCCACGGCGCGTCGCCGACGCTGGCCGACATCGCCTTGGTACCGCAGATCTTCAATGCCAGGCGGATGTCGTGCGGACTCGAACATGTGCCGCAAGTCATGCGCGTGTTCGATCAGTGCATGCAGCTGGACGCCTTCAGCAGCACCCAACCCGACCGCAGCCCCGACGCGGTACCGCCAGTCTAGGCATCGGGCGTCCCGGAGTCGCCTGCTGGCGGCAGCACTGCGGCTTCGGCCGCTTCGGATTGCTCAGCGCGTAGGCGCTTGCGGCGCCGCGCGGGCGCGCTCATGATGTAGAGCACGATGCCCAACGGCAACAGCCCGTAAAGCAAGAAGGTGAAGCAGGCGCCGATCACGCTGCCCTGGGTCGACACCGCTTCGGCCACTGCCATCATCAGCACGACATACAACCAGGCAATCGCCACCAGCATCATCGGCTCAGGCCCTGCTGCGGCGTCGTGTAGGCGGTGTGATCACTGTCATCGTCAGGCTGCTTTGGCAGGCCCTGTAGATTAGAGTTCCCGAGCATTGCACAAGCCGGCCGCAGACAGGAGCCGGCAACGAGGAGACCCCGCGATGAAAGCCCGCAGCCGCAGCACCCGTTCGGCCCCTACCGCCCGGACCACAGCCACCCCCGCCGCACCCCACGTGCTACCGGACTCGCCGGCGGACTTCAACAAGCGCTTCGGCGGCTTGCTGAAGAGCTTCGAGGACGCCGGTGGCAAAGCCCCGGCCATGCTGCAGATGCAGGCCGACTATGTGCGCGGCGCCACCGAGCTGTGGAACCAGTCGTTGACGCAGGGCTTCGGCGAGGGTGGCAACCCTCTGGGCAAAACCCCGCGCCACACGCCCACGCCGCTGCCGGACAGGCGCTTCGGCGCTGCCGAATGGGTTGGCAACCCAGCAACGGCGTACATCGCGCAGATGTACCTGCTGAACGCCCGCACCCTGATGCAGATGGCCGACGCGGTCGAAACCGACGACAAGACCCGTGCCCGGATCAAGTTCGCCATGCAGCAGTGGATCGACGCCACCAGCCCGAGCAACAGCCTCGCGCTGAACCCGGAAGCGTTGAAAAAGGCGGTCGATACCCAGGGCCAGAGCTTGTCCGATGGCCTGAAGCTGCTGATGGAAGACCTGCAGAAAGGCCATGTGTCGCAAACCGACGAACGCGGCTTCGAAGTCGGCCGCAACGTAGCCACCACGCCGGGCAGCGTGGTCTACGAAAACGAATTCATGCAGTTGATCGAATACGCGCCGATCGCAGCGGATGGCAAGGCGGCCAAGGTCCACGCGCGCCCGATGTTGTTCGTGCCGCCTTGCATCAACAAGTACTACATCCTGGACCTGCAGCCGGCCAATTCGGTGATCCGCCATACGGTCGAACAAGGCCACCGTACTTTTGTCGTCAGTTGGCGCAACCCCGATGCGTCGATGGTGGAAAAGACCTGGGACGACTACATCGAGCACGGCCCGATTGCGGCCATCCGCGCGGTCCAGGCGATCAGCGGTGAGAAGACCATCAACACGCTGGGCTTCTGCGTCGGCGGCACGATCCTTTCTACCGCGCTGGCGGTACTGGCCGCGCGCGGCGAGCAGCCTGCCGAATCGGTCACGCTGCTGACCACACTGCTCGACTTCAGCAGCACCGGCATTCTCGACATCTTCATCGACGAGAACATGGTCAAGCTGCGCGAAATGACGATCGGCGCGCAGGCCCCCTCCGGCCCGGGCCTGCTGAAAGGGTCGGAACTGGCCACCACCTTCAGCTTCCTGCGCCCGAACGATCTGGTGTGGAACTACGTGGTGTCGAACTACCTGAAGGGCGAAACCCCGCCGCCTTTCGACCTCCTGTACTGGAACGGGGACTCGACCAACCTGCCTGGGCCGATGTACTGCTGGTACCTGCGCCACACCTATCTGCAGAACGAACTGATGAAACCCGGTGCGTTGACGGTGTGCGGCGAAAAGGTCGACCTCGGCAGCATCGAGTCACCGTTCTTCATCTACGGCTCACGGGACGACCACATCGTGCCGTGGATGGCGGCTTACGCGTCGGTGCCGTTGCTGCGCGGGAAACGCCGCTTTGTGCTGGGTGCCAGCGGCCACATTGCCGGCGTCATCAACCCGCCAGCCAAAGGCAAGCGCAGCCACTGGACCAACAACGACCTGCCCGAATCGGCCGAAGCCTGGTTCGATGGTGCAACGGAGCACCCCGGAAGCTGGTGGCCGGCCTGGATGGCCTGGCTCAAACCCCACGGCGGCAAACAGATTGCCGCACCGAAGCATCCAGGCAGCGCCAAGTTCAAGCCGATCGAGCCGGCGCCGGGGCGCTATGTGAAGGAAAAAGCGAGCGCGTGAAATCGGGCAGCGTCCGCCCACTAGGGCAGGCAGGGATGTTGTCATGCAGAGTCGCCAGGGACAATGAATTCGATCGTCGATGGATCAAACAACAAAGGAGATTGCGATGAGCAAGAAAGTGGCTTACGTGACAGGCGGCATGGGTGGCATCGGAACCGCGATCTGCCAACGTCTGCACAAGGACGGCTTCACCGTCATTGCCGGCTGCGGCCCGAGCCGTGACCACAAGAAGTGGATCGGCGAGCAGAAGGCCGAAGGCTACGACTTCCATGCATCGGTGGGCAACGTTGCCGACTGGGCTTCCACCGTCGACGCCTTCAAGGCCGCCAGCGAAGCCCACGGCCCGATCGAAGTACTGGTCAACAACGCCGGCATCACCCGCGACCGCATGTTCCTGAAGATGACGCCCGAAGACTGGCATGCCGTCATCGACACCAACCTGAACAGCATGTTCAACGTCACCAAGCAGGTGGTGCCGGGCATGGTGGAAAAAGGCTGGGGCCGGATCATCCAGATCAGCTCGGTCAACGGCGAGAAGGGCCAGGCCGGGCAGACCAACTATTCAGCTGCCAAGGCCGGCATGCACGGCTTCACGATGGCGTTGGCGCAGGAGTTGGCGGCCAAGGGCGTGACGGTGAACACCGTCAGCCCGGGATATATCGGCACCGACATGGTTCGTGCCATCAAGCCCGAGGTGCTGGAGAAAATCGTCGCGACGATTCCCGTGAAGCGGCTGGGCACGCCCAACGAAATCGGTGCGATCGTAGCTTGGCTGGCGGGAGACGATTCCGGTTTCACCACCGGTGCCGAGTTGAGCTGCAACGGCGGCCTGCACATGGGTTGATGGCAGGCTTGGGGCGACGGGCTGCGTGAGCTGCCCGCCGAAGTCTCAGGCGGGCGCGGTCTGCGCCTGCAGCATTTGTGCCGCGTGTGCCAGCGTTGCGGCTTTGCCGTCGGCCAGCGTCAGGGGCACCGCTTCCTCGAAGCGAATGAAGTTGCGCTGCATCGAGCGCAGGTAGATCGGGTCGTAGTGCAGCGTCAAGAGCGCTTGCACCACGCTGGCGATCTCGCCGTTGCGGGCGCGTTGTTGCCAGTCGCGAACGACCTCGTGGCCGCGTACTTCGACCAGCGCCGACAGCCTTTCGCAAAAGCTTTCGACATCGTCGACGAAGTGCGCGTAGTCCTGCAGCAGGAACTCCACCCGCGCAGCCAGCGGCATTTGCACCTGAACCACTGTCGAAGCCCGCAACTGCACCAGTAGCGACTCGGGGATGCGCAGCCGCCCGATAGTGCGGCTTTCGCCTTCGGCGATGACCGCACGCGACGGATCGAAGCCGCGCAGCGCCTGCCACACCGCGGTCTCGAAAGCCTTCTGCGAAGGCTGCGGCTGCCCCGGCAGCGGCCCGAGTACCGAGCCGCGGTGGCACGCCAGCGCTTCCAGGTCGAGCACCTGCGCACCACCCGCCTGCAGCGCCTGCAGCAGCCGGCTCTTGGCGGAGCCGGTGCGGCCGATGACGACGCTGTAGCTGAGCGTGGCCGGCAGGCTATCCATCTGCACCAGCATCGCCCGCCGGAATTCGCGATAGCCGCCTTCGAGCACTTGGACGTTGAAGCCGATGGCATCCAGCACGGTGGCGAGTGAACCGGAGCGCTGCCCGCCACGCCAGCAATAGACCAGCGGCTTCCAGCTGCGGTCTTGCTGTTGCAGATGCTGCTCCACGTGGGCAGCGATGTTTCGCAGGGCCAGCACGGCACCGTGCTTGCGCGCGGCGAAGGGTGATGCCTGCTTGTATTCGGTGCCGATGGCATGGCGTTCGGCGTCGTCGAGCGTGGGCCAGTTCACGGCGCCGGGCAGGCGGTCTTCGGCGTACTCGGCTTCGCTGCGCGCGTCGATCACGGTGTCGAACTCCGCCAGCCGCTCGAGCGCATCCGCGGCAGCGATGCGGCGCAGGCTCATCGCTCGGACACGCGGCTCAGCCCACCGGCGCGGCTACCGCGTCCAGCAGTTCCGACTCGATTCGCAACTGCGCCTTGCTGCGCTGCAGTTCCGGACCGTCGACCAAGAAGGTGTCTTCGACACGTTCGCCGAGCGTGGTGATCTTCGCCAGTTGCAGGTTGACGCGGTTGCTGGCGAGCACCCGCGCTATCGCATAGAGCAACCCCGAGCGGTCGCTGGCGGAAACCGTCAGCAGCCAGTGCTGCGCGCGTTCATCGGGTGCCAGCGACACCCGCGGCTTGACGGGAAACGATCGCACCCGGCGCGAGATGCGACCCCGGCGCGGTTCGGGCAGCGGGCCGTCGGAAGCCAGCGCGATCGCGGCCTGGGTTTCGACCAGCGAAATCAGGTCGCGGTACAGCACGTCGCGTTCGGTAGTGCTGCCTTCGGCGTCGGCGCCCCAGTGGTTCGAGATCACCTGAAACGTGTCGAGCGCGTAGCCGGCCCGCGTGGTGTGAATCTTCGCGTCCAGAATGCTGAAGCCGGCACTGTCGAAGTAGCCACAGATGCGCGCGAACAAGTCGCTGCGGTCGGGCGCATAGACCAGCACCTGCAACCCGGTGCCGACTGGCGACGCGCGGGCCCGCACGATCGGCTGCGTGGTCTGCACATGCCGCCACAGCACCCGCGCATGCCAGGCGATGTCGGCCGCTTCGTGGCGCAGGAAGTAGCTCAGCTCCAGCGTCTGCCACAGCGGCGCTTCGGTACCGGGCAGCGCCGCGTGCAGCGCCAGGTTCTGCCGCGCTTCCTGCTTGCGCGCCTCCGATTCGGCGGCGGGGTTGATCCGGGCGCCTCCCAAAGCCCGCAGCGTGTAGCGGTACAGGTCTTCCAGCAGCTTGCCCTTCCAGGCATTCCAGACCCGCGGGCTGGTGCCGCGGATGTCGGCCACCGTCAGAAGGTACAGCGCTGTCAGCCGCTCGCGGGTTTGCACCACGCGCACGAAGTCAGTGATTACCTGCGGGTCGGACAGGTCGGCTTTCTGCGCGATGTGACTCATTGTCAGATGGTGCAGTACCAGGAATTCGACGAGCTGGGTGTCGATCCGGTCGATCCCGTGGTCGCGGCAAAAGCGCCGCGCGTCAGTCGTGCCGAGTTGCGAATGATCGCCGCCACGGCCTTTGGCAATGTCGTGGAACAGAGCAGCGATAACCAGCAACCACGGCTTGTCGAACTCGGCCGCGAGTTGTGAGCAGAACGGGTATTCGTGCGCATGCTCGGGGATGAAAAAGCGGCGCACGTTGCGCACCACCATCAGGATGTGCACGTCCACGGTGTAAACGTGGAACAGGTCGTGCTGCATGCGCCCGACGATGCGTCGAAAAACCCACAGGTAGCGCCCCAGTACCGACGTCTGGTTCATGAGCCGCAGCGCATGGGTCTGCCCGCGCGGCTGTTGCAGGATCTGCATGAACGTTGCGTGGTTGACCGGGTCGCGCCGAAAGCGAACGTCCATCAGCTTGCGGGCGTTGTAGAGCGCGCGCAGCGTGCGCGCCGAGAAGCCTTTGATGCCCGGCGTTTGCGCGTAGATCAGGAAGCTTTCCAGGATCGCGTGTGGCTGCTCGGCGTAGAGCTCGTCACGCACCACTTCCAGCATGCCGCCGCGGTCGAGGAAGCGGGCGTTGATCGGCCGCATCGGCTCGGTTTCAGAGCCGCTGATGCGTTCCTCGATGTTCAGCATCAGGATCCGGTTCAACTGGGTGACGGCCTTGGCCGCCCAGTAGTAGCGGTGCATCAGCACTTCCGAGCTGCGCAGTCCGCGCGTCGCCTGGTAGCCGAAACTCTGCGCCACCGCGGTCTGCAGGTCGAACACGAGCCGGTCTTCACGCCGCCCCGCCACCAGATGCAGCCTGGCGCGGATCACGCGCAGCGTGCCTTCGTGTTTGACGAGTTGGTGCGCCTCGAACGGCGTGATCAGACCGCTGGCCGCGAGTTGACGCCAGTTGTGGCCGAGTCCGGCCGCGTTCGCGACCCAGATCAACACTTGCAGGTCGCGCAGCCCGCCCGGGCTTTCCTTGCAATTCGGCTCCAGCGCGTAGGGCGTGCCTTCGAACTTCACATGGCGCTGTTGCAACTCCAGCGACTTGGCGCGAAAGAAGGCCCGCGGCGCCATCGCCTGCGCCAGTGTGC
>JALYUN010000284.1 GCA_030853725.1 Pseudomonadota bacterium
GCCTTTCTGTTCGGCAGTGAACAGCAGCGCTTGGCCGTCGGCTTCCCAGCGCAGCGGTGCCTGCGGTTCATGGTCCCATTCGGCGCTGACGACTTCCCAGGCGTGATCCTCGCGGTCCCAGATGGCCAGTTGCGCCGGCATCGTATGTTTGCGGCCCTGGTGGCTGGCAGTGAGTGCGATGCGTGTGCCGTCAGGGCTGTAGCGCGGGCTGCAGAGATCCCAGGCATCGTCCTGGGCCAGCACGGTCACCGTGCCGCTGCGCAGTTCCAGTTCGGCGATCGCGAAGCGGCCGTCGGGCCGCTTCTCGGGCGCGGGGTCGAACGAAAAGGCGATGCGTTTGCCGTCGGGCGAGATGTCGAAATGGCTGGCATCGGGCTCGGCACGCGACAGCTCGTAAGGTGTGCCCTCGAACAGGTCGCGCACCCGTGCCGCCGTGCCGTTGCGGCCCAGCTCCATCAGGTGCAAGTGCGGCACCCGGCCCATCGGCAGGTTGCGATCCCAAAAGCGGTAGCGCGCTTCGCTGGTGACATAGCCGCTTTCCTTGCGCTCCTTGAAGGTCTTCAGCGCTTCCTTCTGTGCCTTCGAGCCCTTCAGTTCAGGCCAGACCCAGGAGACGAAAACGATGCGCTTGCCATCGGGGCACCAGCGGAAGGCTTCGATACCGGTAGCGACCTCGGCGGCGCGGGTGGCTTCACCGCCGTCGGGCGAGATCAGGTAGAGCTGCGATTCGCTGTCTTTGCTGCCTGCCTGGTCGCGTTTGGCAGTGAAGGCAATCAGCTCGTCGGGTCGGCCGTCTGCGCCGAGCCGCGCCGGACTCCAGCGTGGCGTGCCGTCTTTCTCACCGCATTGCGTAAGTTGCCGTGGCGCGGCGCCGGTCGTCGACATCAGCCACAACGACGACTGCGCGTTGTTGTCTTCCATCGAATAGCGCGTCACCGGGGCGACAGCACGGGTGCCGTCGGGCGCCAGGCTGGGCGGACCGATGCGTTCGATCTGCCACAAGGTTTCGACGGCGAGCGGTTTCTTCGGGACCATGCGGAAGTCTTCCTGAAATTCAGCGCGGGCGCTGCAGTTGCCAGTCCAGATGCGAGCGCACCGCCGGCCATTCGGCAGCCGTGATGCTGTAGACCGCGGTGTCGCGCAGGCTGCCGTCGCTGGCGCGCTGATGCGAGCGCAGCACGCCGTCCAGCTGCGCGCCCAGGCGTTCGATGGCGCGCCTGCTCTGGGTGTTCAACCGGTGGGTGCGGAATTCGACGGCGATGCATGCAAGCACTTCAAAGGCATGTTCCAGCAGCAGGCGCTTGCATTGCGTGTTCAGCGCCGTCCGCTGCGCCGACTTGCGGGTCCAGGTGCTGCCGATCTCGACCCGGCGGTTCGCGGCGTCGATGTTCATGTAAGTGGTCATGCCCGCCATCACGCCGCTCGCGTCGAACACCGTGAACGGCAACATCGACCCAGCTGATTGGAGCGCCAGGCGGCGTTCGATCTCGGCGGCCATGCCCTCGGGCGTCGGCACGGCGGTATACCAGAGCCGGCCCAGATCCCCGTCGCGGCTGGCTGCGCACAACGCATCGTGGTGCGCGTCAGCAAGAGGCTCCAGGCGGGCGTGCGGGCCGCTCAAGCTCACGGGGTCGGGCCAGGGCTTTGTCATCGGCCAGCTTCCTATCGGTTGTGCTTCTGCATGAACACCAGCTTCTCGAACAGCGTCACATCCTGTTCGTTCTTCAACAGCGCGCCCACCAGTGGCGGTACCGACACACGGTCGTCCTTGCTGTGCAGCGCTTCCAGCGGGATGTCCTCGGCCACCAACAATTTCAGCCAGTCGAGCAACTCGCTGGTGCTGGGTTTCTTCTTCAACCCAGGCAGGTTGCGGATCTCGTAGAACGTCTTCAGCGCTGCCGCCAGCAGTTGCTGCTTCAACTGCGGGAAGTGCACGTCGACGATGGCGCGCATCGTTTCGGCTTCGGGAAACTTGATGTAGTGGAAGAAGCAGCGGCGCAGGAACGCATCGGGCAGTTCCTTTTCGTTGTTGCTGGTAATGAAAACCACCGGGCGGTGCTGGGCACGCACCAGCTCGCGGGTTTCGTAGACATAGAACTCCATGCGGTCGATTTCGCGCAACAAGTCGTTCGGGAATTCGATGTCGGCCTTGTCGATCTCGTCGATCAGCAGACACACCGGTTGCTCGGCGGTGAAGGCCTGCCAGAGCACGCCCTTGACGATGTAGTTGCGGATGTCGCGCACCTTCTCGGCGCTATCGACGCCTGCCAGCTGGCTGTCACGCAGCCGGCTCACCGCGTCGTATTCGTACAAGCCCTGTTGCGCCTTGGTGGTGCTCTTGATGTGCCACTGCAGCAGAGGCATCTTCAGCGCGGCAGCCACTTCCTCGGCCAGCATCGTCTTGCCGGTACCCGGTTCGCCCTTGACCAGCAAGGGGCGCTGCAGCGTGACAGCGGCATTGACCGCCAGCATCAGGTCGGGGGTGGCGATGTACTGATCTGAACCCTGGAATTTCATGAGTGGCAGGCTGGGGTTGTGACGGCCACGAAGGCCGCTTTCGGAGTGGTCGCCAGATGCGCACGGTGGTGGCCAGCAGGCGTTGTTCAGTATATGCGGCACCCTATAATCGAAGGCTTGCCGCAGCGTTGGCGGATTCAGGCGAACCTCGCATTACCCTTCTTCGACGATGAAACAGACTCTCACCACTTTGCTGGCCTTTGCTGCGGCCCTCTGCGCCTTGTTGACATCGGCCACTGCGGCGCACGCCCAGGACGCAGCGCGCGGCGCAGAGAAAGCCAACATGTGCATCGGTTGCCACGGCATTCCGGGATACAAGGCGAGCTTTCCGGTGGTGTACCGGGTGCCGGTACTCTCGGGCCAGAACGTGGACTACATCATCGCCGCGCTGAACGAATACAAGAAAGGCGCGCGCGATTTCCCCACCATGCGCGCCATCGCGGCTTCGCTGTCGGACACCGACATGGCAGACCTGGCGGCTTTCTACAACCAGCAAGTTCCTTCGTCTGCCAAGCCCGCGCCAGCGGTACCGCCGGCCCCGAACGAAACCGTCGCCGCTTTGCTGACCAAAGGTGCTTGCGCTTCGTGCCACGGCGCGAACTTCAGCAAGCCGATCACACCCGCCTACCCGAAGCTGGCGGGCCAGCACAACGACTACCTGGCGATGGCGCTGCGTTCTTATGCCACCGTGGGCAACCCGAACTTGGGGCGTAGCAACGCGATAATGGGCGCTCAGGTCAAGCAGTTCAAGCCAGATGAACTGAAGGCCATAGCCGACTACCTGGGTAGTCTGCCGACCGAGTTGCACGAAGTTTCCCAGTCCTACTTCGTTTCGCACTAGGCGGGTTCGCCGCCCCGTTTGCAGCCGCGCGCTTTTCCGATCAAGCCCGTGGCCGGGGCGGTGCCGAATAGCACCACAGCGCAGCCCCACAGCGTGGTGCTGCTGGCGGTTTCACCTAGAAAGAGTCAACCCCAGGCGAGCCGGCCTGGCGATGCCGGCGAAGCCGATCGCGAGACCCAGCAGGTGCGCCCTGCCCAACGGCTCACCGAGCCAGAGCCAGGCGACGACGGCGCCCCAAATCGGCATGGTGGTGTTGAAAACCGCCATCAGCCCTGCATTCAGCACCGGCGCTGCGACCATTTACAGCGTGAAGGGCAATGCCGAATTCAGCAGCCCGAGGACGGCGATCGGGCGACAGTGGCGGCGCAGTGCCGGCCCTTCACCGCGCAGCAGCAACAGCGGTAGCAGCAAAAGGATGGGGCCCGCCACGCGCACGAACACCTGCGCTACCGCGCCGAAGCCGACAACGGCGACCCGCATGCACAGAAACGAAGCGCCCCACAGCGCGCCCAGTAGCACCAGTTCGCTCCCGTCGCGGCGGGTCAACGTGTTGCCGCCAGCCGAGCGCGGCAACGTCATCGGATTTTTTCCTGCGGCACGCCTTCGAGCTGCAAGAGCGCGGCTTTGCGGTGCAAGCCACCGGCATAGCCGGTGAGACTGCCGTCGCGCCCGACCACGCGATGGCAGGGCACGACGATGCCGATCGGGTTGCGCCCGATGGCCGACCCCACCGCGCGCACCGCACTCGGCTTGCCGACCACGCCGGCGATCGTGCCGTAGGTGCTGAGAGCGCCGGGCTCGATGCCGAGCAAGGCTTGCCAAACCGCTTGCTGAAACGTTGTGCCCTGCGGGTCCAGCGTTACATCGAAGCGGCGCCGCGTGCCGGCGAAGTACTCGTCGAATTCACGCGCGGCCTGCAGCAAATGCGGATGCGCGGGATCAGTCGGCGCAGCCAGCTCGCCGGGATGGTGCGACTGATTGTCGAACAAGGCCGCAGCCAGGCCTTTCGCTGTAGCGGCCAGGGTCAGCGGACCCAGCGGGGTGTCGATGCGGCATTGCGCCTGCAAGCTTCGGTATGCCGATGCGGTCATGGTGGTTTCTCCCGGTTGGCCCATTGCGTTTCCAGGTGATGCCACAACTGCATCACCGCATAGCCGCGCCAGGGCCGCCACGGCTCGGCGCGGGCGATCAACTCGCGCGGGTTGCGCGAGCCCAGTGCGTTCATCAATCCGATGTCACTGGCCGGCCAGGCATCGGGCCATGCCAGTGCGCGCATCGCGATCACTTGCGCAGTCCAGTCACCGACACCCGGCAGGCTGTGCAGCGTGGCCAGTGTTTGTGTCAGGTCGGCAGCGCGATTCAGGTGCAGGCGCTCTTCCACCACCGCCCGAGCCAGCGCTTGAATCGCTCCGACGCGCTGGCGCACGATGCCCAGCTTGCCGAAGGTTTCTGGGTCGGCAGCGGCCAAGGCTTGTGGAGTCGGAAACAGATGGCTCAGCGCTGGAAAGGGGGTTTCGACCGGCTGGCCGTAGCGGTCGACTACGCGCTGCACCAGCGTGCGCGCAGCCTTGACCGTGACCTGCTGACCGAGGATCACGCAGACCGCGATCTCGAAGCCGTCGAGCCCGCCGGGCAGTCGGGCACCGGGCCGCACCGGTACCGGCAACAACGCCATCACCGGATCGATCGAGCTCGGGTCGGCATCCAGGTCCAGTGCTTGCCGCACCCGCTGCAGCAGCGCGCCCAGCACCGGTGACAGGCTGTCCGATGCGCGCAGATGGACTTCGTTGCGGCTAGGCTCGAAACGCGCTTCGACATAGCCGGCCAGTTGCTGGCCGCGTTGCGCCCAACCCACGGTGTGGCGCCATGCGAGGCCGTCGACCTCGGCGATGCCGCGCACCGCGCGCCGCGCCAGAAAGGCCAGCACGGCTTCGATGTCGTAAGGCGGGCGATAGGCCAGCTTCAATGCCGGTGGCAGCGTCATTGGCGATCGCCGCGGCAGCGGTCCGGAATTGCTTGCTTCGCGCCGCAGCCGCGTCGGTGCGAAGCGATAGCGCGCCAGGAAAGCAGCATTGAAGCGCCGCACGCTGTCGAAGCCGCTGGCCAGTGCGACTTGCGTGATCGGCAGTGTGGTGTCGCTCAACAGTTGTTTGGCCAGCAACAGGCGTTGGGTGCCGATGTATTCGCGCGGTGCGACCCCGTGGGTGCGCTGGAAGATGCGCCGCAGATGACGGTCGGTGACACCCAGGCGGGCGGCCAGCAGCATCACGCCGGTGGCTTCGCCGGCATGCACGGCATGCTCGATGAAGCGCGCTGCGCTGTCGGCCAGCATGCGGGATGAATCGGTATGCGAAAAGCCCGGTGCGATCTCGGGTCGGCATTTCATGCAAGGTCTGAAAGCCGCCGCTTCGGCTTGCGCGCGGCTGTCGAAGAAGCGGCAGTTCTCGCGCCGCGGGGTGCGAACGCGGCACACCGGGCGGCAATAGACGCCGGTGGACGTGACACCGACGAACAAGCGCCCGTCGAAGCGCGCGTCGCGGGCCTTCAGGGCCAGATAAGCGGAATCGGCGTCGAGAACCATGCTGCCGATGATAGGCAGCCGACGGCCGCCGACTGGCCGTTTTCGGACCTGTCCCGCGGCAGCTTCGGCGAGCGGGATTTCAAGCGCTTTTGGCGCTCCTGGCCTTGTCGATGGCCTTGCGT